>JBAQGR010000506.1:0-3111 GCA_049287895.1 Desulfatitalea sp. | reverse complement strand
AGATCATCAGGAGAGCGCATGCCATCGGCAACCTCGCAGGACGACAGCGGCCATCAGGGCAAGGTGATCTGTTTTGTCCTCGATCCGGAATTCAAGGAACTGGCCGCCAAGGCCCCGGTGCCGGTGTTGACCTTCGACGCGTTTGCGGCGTTCGGCCAAAGCCAAGCCGAGGCGCTCTGCTTTGTCATCGCGACCCGCGATGCCGCGAAGGCGGCGGCGTTGGCGCAAACCCTGCGTGCCGACGCGGCCACGGGGCTCAAGCCCATCTTTTTGCTCACCCCGTTGGGCAAACCGGCCGAGCAGCTGTGTGACGGCGTGGTCGCCACCCTGGCCGAGGCGTGGGACAAGGCCGGCCGCATGGCCCGTCTTTTGGCGGACCTGGACCCCGCAGGCCTGGCCGACCCGCTCAACAGCGCCTATCGCTTGCTGGGCTTTTTATACGCGCGGCCCGACTACGTGCTCGCACCCAGCGGCCAGTGGCAGCAAGAGAGATTCTACAGCTATCCGCTGGCCGATGCCATTTTGGAAAACGCCACCGACGCCATCGTTGATCTCCTGCAACGCAAGCTGATCGCACCGGCGCACCTGGTGGACCGCCTGCGCCATTGCCCCAAGTGCGACGGCACCCATTTGAACTACATCGACACCTGCCCCAATTGCGCGGGCATCGATATCGGCCAGAAACCTTTCCTGCACTGTTTTACCTGCGGCCATGTGGGCCCCGAAGAGCGCTTTTTCTCCCAGGAGCGGCTGGTGTGCCCCCAGTGCGCTGCCCTTCTGCGCCACATCGGCGCCGATTACGACCGGCCCCTGGAAAATTTTCAGTGCAACGGTTGCAGCCACGTGTTCATCGAGCCGCAGGTCGCGGCCCACTGCATGCACTGCCGGCAAGTCAGCGCACCCGACGCCCTGATTGCGCGGCCGGTCCATGCGCTCCAACTCACCGAAAAGGGGCGCATCAGCGTTCGCACCGGGGACGTGGAGGATGTTTTTGAATCCCTCGATAGCCTGAACAACGTGCCCCGGGCCTATTTTGAATCGATCCTGGATTGGTTGCTCGCCCTGTGCCGGCGTCACAAAGAGGAGCAGTTCAGCCTGGTCGCCGTGCGCATCGGCAACATCCTGGAACTGACCGACCGCATCGGCCGGTTCAGGGTACGGGCCCTGATGGACGAGTTTGCCCGGCGGGTGCGCGAATTGATCCGCACCACCGATTTGACCACCCGTACCAGTCAGCACACTTTGTGGCTGTTGCTGCCCAAGACCCATGCGGCCGGCCAGCAGATTGTCCGCGACCGCATCCTGGGGTTGCGTTCCGAAGATAACACCGGGCTCGATCTGGTCACCGCCGGTTATCACGCGCCGTCCCAGACGATCGCCGGCGAACGGGCCAAGCTGCTGCTGGCCAGGCTCGAAGGGGAGATCGGCGAATGACCCAACTGCTGGCGGAAGTCTGGCACACCCTCACCTTGCTGCTGGCCAGCCCGTTCGACCACGGCATGATGAATTTCGCCCTGAAGTTCATCCCGTTCGTGCTTTTCTTCGAGTTGCCGGTCTATCTCTTCATCATGCTGGGTATCGTGCGTTACTACCTGCGCCAAAACGAGCGCCTCCCCGAGCGGCTGCCCTATTACCCCAAGGTGTCGTGCCTGATCACCTGCTATTCCGAGGGCGAGGACGTGGCCGTGACCATCCGTTCGCTGGCCGAGCAGCGCTACGCGGGCATCATCGAAATCATGCCCATCGTGGACGGCGCGGTGAAGAACAGCGCCACCTATCGCGCGGCCCTGAAGCAGAGCGGCTATGTCGCCCGGCGTCCGGGCCGCCTGCTGCGGGTGGTGCCCAAGTGGCAGCGTGGTGGTCGAGTCTCTTCGCTCAATGCAGGACTGAGCCTGGCCACCGGCGAGATCGTCATGGCCCTGGACGGCGACACTTCGTTCGACAACACCATGGTCCAGGCGGCCGTGGCCCGTTTTATCGACCCCAATGTGGTGGGCGTGGCCGGCAGCCTGCGGTTGCGCAACGCCTTCAAAAACATGGTCACCCGCTTTCAGGCCCTGGAGTACTTGCTCTCCATTCACGCCAGCAAGGTCGGTTTGAGCGAATTCAACGTGGTGAACAATATCTCCGGCGCCTTCGGCGTTTTCCGCAAAAGCTTGCTCGACAAGATCGGCGGGTGGGATGCCGGCACCGCCGAAGACCTGGACATCACCCTGCGGATCAAAAACTACTTCGGCCGCCACCCGAAACTGAAGATCGTGTTCGAGCCCCGGGCCATGGGCCATACCGACGGGCCCGATACATGGCGCGGCCTGTTCAACCAGCGCCTGCGCTGGGACGGCGATCTCTATTACCTTTATATCCGCAAGCACGCGCTGAGCTTTACGCCGCGCATGCTCGGATGGAAAAACTTCATCATGCAGCTGTGGACCGGCATCTTCTTCCAGTTGGTGATGCCGTTCATCATCATTTTTTACAGCATGACGGTCTTCGCTCTTTACTCGCCCGGATTCGTCATCGCTGTATGGATATTGGTTTACCTGGTCTATCTGGGCATCACTGCCGTGTTCTTTTTGCTTTACATCACCATGCTCTCCGAAAGAGTCAAAGAAGATCTCCGGCTGGCGTGGCTGATTCCGCTGGTGCCGTTCCACACCTTTGCCATGCGCGTTTGGAACGCGCTGGCCACCTTAAAGGAGATGGTGCTCAAATCCCACCTGGATTCGTCCATGGCGCCGTGGTGGGTGCTCCGGCGGACTAAATTTTAAAAGGATCCGGCCCCCGGCCTGTAGGGGCCGCCGGCCGTCGCGTAAACGCTATGCATGTGAGCATGAAGAAAATACAACGGGTGTGGGTGGGGCTGATGACGATTGTCCTGCTGGGAGGGGCTGTGCTGTTCCCAGGGACCCCGCTCCTGGCGGACCCGCTAAGCCTGGAGCGCGTCGCGGGCACCCCGCCGGCGGCCGCGTCCCCGACGCCAATGACCACCCGAACCCTGGCCGAGTTTGAAACCGCGGCCCGGCAAGGCCCCGAAGTGCTGGCGGCCGTGGCCGAACTGGAAGCGAGCCTGGGGCAACTGGATCTGGCCCAGGCCGATAGCGGGTGGCGGGT
>JBAQGR010000505.1:0-14551 GCA_049287895.1 Desulfatitalea sp. | reverse complement strand
CCCCATAAATGTGGTGTTGACGCCCGGTAGCACGGGTGTTGTCGCAAAACGGCGCGCCATGGCCTGCACGCCGGCCCCGCAAGCCAAAGACAGAATTGCCTGGTTGCGCACTACCGCGAGTGCGCTTTCCTGGATAAATTCGTCTTCGCATTGGCGCTCTACTGTCTGTTCCTCGATTTCGATTTCCTTGCCCTCTGTTTTACAAACCAGACGCAAGGCCGAGGCCAGAACAGCCACCTCATCCTCACCCCCGGCAAAACAGGTTTTGACGCAAGTGCCGCACCCCAAAATCAGGATTTTTTTGTAAGGTGCTACGATTTGCTTAATTTCCGAAATTGGTTTTTGTTCTCCGACGATCATCCATCGACTCCGTTCGAGACCGGATCGGGTCTCTTTTGTTTCCTAATTTAGCCTTCGGAAACAGCGAATAATGAATCAAGCCTTCGCGACATCAGACCGGGAACGCGCAACCGCCGGGTTTGGACCCAAAGCGGTCGCCACCGAAAGCGCCTCTTGGATAAATCGTTCGGCGGTCTGGGTATCTCCGGCAGCCACATTAAAGAGCGCCAAGCGCCTGCCATCCATTCCGATTTCATCTAACAAGGCCTTTACCCACTTCACCCGCTTTTTGGCCCGCAGGTTGCCTTCCACATACCGGCATGCGCCTTCGGCGCAGACCAGGACCACCACGGCGTCGGCTCCGGCTTCAAAAGCACGCATCAGGTAAACATCCTTGACCATGCTTGAACACGGCAATTTGATAAAATTCAACTCGCCGTTTCCTGTTGCGACGGCCGGCAAAGCATCGCCGTCGCCGAACACATTGATGCAATGAAAAACAGTAATTTTGGATTTAGATCCCTGGCTCATATCATTTACATTAACTTATCTAAAAATTAATTAGCCTGACTAAAGCACAAAAAGGCGTCTCTACGATCAATTTCGCAGAGACGCCTTTGTCCAAGCTAAAGCCATAATTATGCTTCGGACCACATTGTCCGAAGAATAAGCTGAACCGCATCCATATGGTACTTACGAATTAGTTGTCAAGGCTTTTTCAGTCATAGACCTCCGGCAAAGCCGGAGGCTTGGAATAGGTGAACCGCTCAAAGCGGTTGGTTTACGGTCGTAGTCAAGAAAGTTGTCGCGTTTTTCAGAGACAAAAGATCCAATGGAGGCCGCATAATTCGATGGCTCTTATGGCGAAACATAGGAGCAACAATAGTCCGTAAGGCTCTTTACTTTCATACTGAATTTCAATTGGGCCGGCACTTCAAAACTTTCTCCGCCTTCCACGGTTTGCAAACCGGGGGCGCCGGGGATCATAACCTCGATCCGGCCGGCCAGAATCTCCATAATCTCCTTCTCTGCCGTGCCAAATTCATACTCTCCGGGAAACATGATCCCCAGTGTCTTCCTGGAACCGTCCGGGAAAATTACCGTGCGGCTGGTTACGTTGCCATCGAAGTAAATATTCGCTTTTTTCACGACGGTCACATTTTTAAAATCCTGCATGGTTTAACTCCTTCCATTGGTCTGTCGATAACGTTCGCCTCAACGCCGGTTGCAAATCGTTTTGCCGTCGTTTCCCGCAGCTTTTTCAACCCCCAGAGATCCTTTAAATAAAAGGTGCGGCGTGGGAATGCATGCTGAATTGACTGTACCGTGCCCTTCTTACAAAGTCCGAAACTGGTTATTATGATTCAACATTCCCGAAATATCGTCCTCGCCCGTTGAATCTTCCTTTTCCTCTGTTGCTTCCAAAAGAGGGGCGGATGAATTGCCTTCACGCTGAATGAGAAAGCGGTGATCCCCTTGAAGCTGCAGAAATTTGAATTTGGCCAATTCCATTTCCATATTCATGGCTCTGGATTTCAGCTTATATTGCAGATATATCCAAAAAAGCACGATCGAAACAACAATGCAAATAAGGATAACGGGTATCCACCAGTAGCGGGCCAGCCAGGTCGTGGTTACCTCGCCGGTATACTTCACGACCTCAGGAATATACCAGACAAGAAAAATGGCGATGATACAGACGAGCATAAACCAGATGCTGCTGATCTGGCTCAAGCGGTTCAGGGCCGATACAAATTTTCCTTGATTTTCCGCCGTCTTGCTCTCGTCCGGATCGACCGTCTGAAAATAGGCCTTGCTGAACAGAAGAACCAGAAAGGCGATCCCAATTGGAGCGCCTACCGAGATCAGAATCCACGCTTTCCAAGGAAAAGGGACCACCTTCTCGAATGTTTTCACCAGGAGATAAGTCTGATTTCCTGCGCTGCTGTATGAATTATAAGCCACTCGCTCGTTTTCTTTCAATTTCTCAGGATGGTTCATGTAATCCTGAGCCATCTCCTTGGTGATCTGAGTTTCGCTGCGCTTTACTTCATCCTGCTGGAAAGTCATCGTCAGGAGGACGATGATCAATTCAAGCACACATACCGAAAGGCCAACTATTTTCAGTACATTATTACGATCCTTGAAGCTGATAATGTTTTTCATGTCGTTCCCTAACCGCCTGTTTTTGCAGCGCAGCATCTGTATTGACGGTGCAATCTGCTTCCTGTCCATTTCATAAACCAGCTGTCCATGAGCAGATACTGCGCGCGGACGCCGGCGCTAAGAGTTTTTCTGATCATTTCTCTATGTGCGCAGTAGCTTTAATTGTGGCCTCTTTGCGCCGCTGATATGTACAGAAACGTTTATCCATATCTTATTCCGATATCAAACCCTTGCTGCACATACAACCCGATTTTGCCGAAACACCAACCGCTTGCTTTGGAACAGCTCACTGCAAATGTAAGGGATTAGCGCTTTTTCACTCACCCCTCAATTTCTTTGGCTCCCCGAACAGGACTTGAACCTGTAACATAGTGGTCAATCCCGCCGTTCGGCGGGACTCTGCCGATTCCTTATCGATTCCAAGTAGCGAGCGATGCCTCGTTTTTTTATCTTCCTTTCCAGTCGGGTAGCTTCGCTTCGATCCGCGCACTTTTGTTTCCAGACAAGTTCCCATGGACCTGCAAAAGCCTTGGTGGTCTTGGATAGGCAATATTCGGGGTCATTGTGCTGCCTCAGGCGTTGTTCCACATTGGTGCTTTGCCCGCAGTAGTAACGACATGATGCCTTGCTTTGGATGATGTATACCCAGATTTCCCTAATGAAAAAGGCCGGCAAAACCGGCCTTGAAATTTTGGCTCCCCGAGCAAGACTTGAACTTGCAACCTAGTGGTTAACAGCCACCCGCTCTGCCGATTGAGCTATCGGGGAATAAAAAAAATGATTCAAAAATCCAATCTCCCCGATGCTGTAACCTGCTGGTTAATCCCGCCGTCCGGCGGGACTCTGCCGATTGAGCTATCGGGGATCGAACTTTGGGCGCCTTTTTTGCCACCCCGAAGAAAGTGGCTTTCTAATAAAGCTGGCATTGATTGTCAAGCAAATTTAGGTGCTAATGATGCTATGGTCTCGGGGGCATGACAAGAATATAGAGCCTGCCGGTCGCTGCCCTCGGCCAAAGGCGCGATGGATGGCCTTGAACCGGCGAATAATGGGACTATGCTATTTGCCTTGAAATATGATAGGTTGGCTCCCGATCGCACCTGAGAAGTATTTGACGCACTGAATAAATAATCGCCGGCCAGGCCGCCGTCGCCCCAAGGGGGGTGCTGGCGGCGGCCGCGAAAAATAAGGAGGGCGACAATGTCAGCAAAAGTAAGAGGTTCAAGGCTTTACGGCGCGATGGTTATCGCTTTGGCGGAAGGACAGCGGCTTGGAAGAGTCTCCGAAGTGTATATCGATAAGGAAACCAAACGCATCCAGGGGATTTCCTTTAGAGCCGGCATCTGGGCAGCGGATCAGGAGACCTATATCGGATTTGAAGATGTCCTGAAATTCAACCGGGATATCGTCATCGTTTCCGGCCAGGGGGCGGGGAAAGCGCTACCGAAAGAAATGGCCCCGCGCGCACTGAGGGCCTTGAAGGGATACAAGATCACCACCCATGCGGGTAAGTTCATCGAGGCGCTTGCGGATGTCGTCATCGACCGGGAAGATGGAAATATCGTGGAAATCCTGTTGCCTGAAAACCGGGTGTTGCAAATCAACATCGCCGATGTCCATTTTGGACCCGATCTGGTAATGGTTCCGGCCGATTATGAACCTGCCGTCGCCTCCGCGGAACCTGAGCCTAACGATTTTGTGGCGCGCATGTTCGACCCATCCGCCATATCGGTATCGGTTCGTGACGGATTCGAAGGCGTTAAAACCACGGTGCGCAACCACATCAACACAGAAACAGTTAAACGGACCCTGAAAAGCGGCTCCCAGACAGCGCGGAATACTTTCCTGCGGACCTCCCAGGCGATTCAGCAGGGGATCGATATGATCATGAAGAAGCGCGAGGCTGGAAAGAGCGCTGAAAAGGAAACGGATCAGCCCGACACCATCGATGAATTGGCGCCTGAATCCATTGCGGATGTTGAGACGGCCGAACAATCCAAGCGCGATTGAGCGGCCCCTGCTTTTACACCTTGGCCGTGGCCTTGATGCGCAGCGACAGTTCGTCGAGCTGGGCCTGGGCCGCGTCGGAAGGCGCACCGGTGAGCAGGCAGGCGGCCTTCTGGGTTTTGGGAAACGCGATCACGTCGCGGATGGAGCTTTCCCGGCACAGGAGCATCACCAGGCGGTCGAAACCGAAGGCCAGGCCGCCGTGGGGCGGGGCCCCGGACTTGAGAGCGTCGAGCAGAAAGCCGAATTTGCCTTCGTAGGTCGCCTTGTCCATGCCCAGGATTCTAAAGACGCGCGCTTGCAGTTCCATGTCGTGGATACGGATGCTTCCGCCGCCGACTTCAAAACCGTTGAGCACCAGGTCGTAGGCCCGGGAGCGCACGGCGGTGGGCTGGCTTTCCAGCAGGTCGTAGTCGGCCTCCAGGGGCGCGGTGAACGGGTGGTGCAGGGCTTCGTGGCGTTTTTCAGTTTCGTCCCACTCGAACATGGGAAAGTGAGTGACCCAGGTGAATTTGAAGGCCTGGGGATCGATCAGCTTGAGTTTTTGGCCCAGATGATTGCGCAGTTGGCCCAAGGCTTCGTTGGCGATCTTGGGTTGGTCGGCCATAAAGAAGATCAGGTCGCCGGGGGCCATGTCGATGCGTTCGGCCAGGCGCGCTTTTTCTTCTTCGGTGAAGAACTTGGCGATGGGCGATTGCCAGCCGTCTTCGCGCACCTTGATCCAGGCCAGCCCCTTGGCTTTATAGACGGCCACGAACTGGGTCAGGTCGTCGATCTCCTTGCGCGACATCTCCACGCAACCCTTGGCATTGAGGGCTTTGACGATACCGCCCTTTCTGACCACGTCAGCGAACACCTTGAAACCCGAACCCTTGACGATGTCGGAGATCTCCTTGAGCTCCATGCCGAAGCGGATGTCGGGTTTGTCCAGGCCGTAGCGGTCCGTGGCCTCGGTATAGGTCAGGCGGGGCAATGGCGTGGGGATAGTCACGCCCAATACTTCCTGGAAGACATAGGCGATCAACCCTTCGGAGATGGCCATGATGTCCTCTTCGCCGATGAAGGACATCTCCAAATCGATCTGGGTGAATTCGGGCTGGCGGTCGGCGCGCAGGTCTTCGTCGCGGAAGCAGCGCACGATCTGGTAGTAGCGCTCGAAGCCCGAGACCATGAGCAGCTGTTTGAACAGTTGCGGCGACTGGGGCAAGGCGTAGAACTGACCGGGGTTGACGCGGCTGGGCACCAGGTAGTCACGGGCCCCTTCCGGCGTGCTGCGGGTCAAGAAGGGGGTTTCGATGTCCAGGAACCCGTTGCCGTTCAGGTATTGGCGCACGGCGACCCCGGCCTTGTGGCGCAGGATGATGTTCTTCTGCAGTTTGGGCCGGCGCAGGTCCAGGTGGCGATTCTTGAGGCGGATGGCTTCGGTCACTTCCACACCCTCTTCGATCAGGAACGGAGGGTTCTCGGCCGGGTTCAGAATGCAAAGTTCAGAGACCATCACCTCGATGGCGCCGGTGCCCAGATTGGAGTTGACCATGCCTTCGGGCCGCGGGGTCACGCGGCCACGCACGCCGATGACGAATTCGCTGCGCAGCACATGGGCCTTGGCGTGGGGCTCGGGATGCACGTCGGGGTTGAAGACCACCTGGGTGAGCCCTTCCCGGTCGCGCAGATCCACGAATATGACGCCGCCATGATCCCTGCGGCGCTGCACCCAGCCCATGAGCACCACTTCGAGTCCCGCCTCGTCCGCACCCAACTGGTTGCAGTGGTGGGATCTTCGCATATCGCCTAAGAGGTCAGCCACTTTGTCTTCTCCTTAGAATTTGATTTTTTCATGAAAAATTTCGAGAACCGTCACTCCCGCGCAGGCGGGAGTCCAGAAACGATTTAAAGCCTGGATCCCCGCCTGCGCGGGGATGACAGCAACAGACCCCGGCGACTTTTTTACGAAATCACTATAACTCAGCCTATCAATTTCTTCTTAAGGGCATCCACCAGGCCGGCCAACACTACTTCGGTCTGTTCCTTGGAGGCCATGTCGCGCAGGTTGGCCTTACCGGAAGCCAGCTCCGCATCACCCACGATCAGCACCCGGGCGGCGCCCAGGCGGTCGGCGCGCTTCATCTGGGCCTTGAGGCTTTTGTCGCCGTGCTCCATTTCCACATACAATCCGGCGGCGGCCAGCTCGGCGCACCAGTAAAATGCGGCCTGGCGGGCCGCTTCGCCAAGGGCCGCGATGAAGAGCAGCGGCTTGGGCGCTTCAATCTTCAGGCTCTGGCCCAGGATTTCCACCAGGCGGTCGAACCCCACGGCAAAGCCAATGGCCGGCGTAGCCGGTCCTCCCAGGGTCTCGACCAGGCCGTCGTAGCGCCCACCACCGGCCACGGCGCTCTGGGCGCCCAGCACATCGGTCTGAATTTCAAAGGTGGTGCGGGTGTAGTAATCCAGGCCGCGCACCAGCCGCTTGTCCAGTTCAAAGGGCACGCCCAGTTGGGTCAGGCTTTGGGTGACGCTCGCGAAATGGCGCTGGCAGTCGGCGCACAGGTAATCGATAATCGCCGGCGCATCGGCCACCGCCTCGCGGCAGGTGGGCACCTTGCAATCCAGTACCCGCATTGGGTTGCGCGCCTGACGGCGCCGACAGTCGGTGCACAGTTTTTCTTCCACCCGGCTCAATAACGCCGTGAGTGCCTCCCGGAAACGGGGCCGGCACACCGGACAGCCCAGGGAGTTAAGGTGGGCCTGGGTCTGGCCCACTCCCAGGCGCTGGAAAAACAGATGCAGCATGTAAATCATCTGGGCGTCGATGTAAGGGCCGGCCATGCCGAAGGCCTCCACATCGATCTGGTAGAACTGCCGGTAGCGCCCCTTCTGGGGCCGCTCGCGCCGGAACATCGGTCCGATGGTATAGAGTTTACACACCGGATCGGCGGCGTAAAGCTTGTGCTGGATATAGGCACGCACGATGGAAGCCGTGGCTTCGGGCCGCAGGGTGAGCCGATCGCCGCCGCGGTCATCTAAAGTGTACATCTCTTTTTCGACGATGTCGGTATCCTCGCCGATGCCCCGGGCGAACAACTCGGTCTTTTCCATGATGGGCACGCGGATCTCATCGAAACCGAAGGCAGCGAACAACGCCACAGCCGTGCGCTCGATATGCTGCCACAAAGCCACCTCGGCAGGCAGAATATCCTTGAATCCGCGTATGAGTTGAATCATGGGGCCAATCCTCATCCTGATCCTGGTGCGGGCAACGCGCGGCAACCCTGTTTTGTCCCGGCGGTGCAAGACCCGCCCGCACCAATTATTATAAACCGATTCTGATAGCCCATCTATCGCAATGGAGTCAATAACAATAAAGGCTGGCCAAAGGCCGGATAGATGCGCAGGGGATCGGACCTTGCACAGTCCTCGCAGGCATTGGCGGCAATGGTTGCCATGCCTTCACCGTGTTTGACTTTTCAAAGGCTTTTGGATAGCTTGGCATAGGTTGGGATCAGATTTCGAAATGGGTTTAACCACAAACACTCTTGATCAAGCGGCACCCGTTTTTTTGCAATCCACCAACGGTATGATGCGCTCATATTAGGGCCTGCAAATCAAAGGGCCGCAAGGACAGGTCGATGATCATCGGACTTGATGTTGGCGGTACCCATACCGATGCGGTTCTCATCAGCCAAAGGGGATTGGAAAAAGAAGTAAAAGTACCCACCGACGAAAACCGTTTGTTCGAAACGGTGCTGGCCGGGCTGGAGGCGCTTACGGCCGGCGTGGACTTGAAAAAGATCCGCCGGGCCGTCCTGAGCACCACCTTGGCCGCCAACCTGATTGTGCAGAATAAATTGCCGCGGGTGGGGATGATCGTCGCCGGCGGTCCGGGCATCGACCCGGAGCTATTCCGCATCGGTGCCGATTACTACAAGGTCAAAGGGGCCCTGGATCATCGCGGCCGCGAAATCGCCCCTTTGGATGAGGTCGAGATACAGGCCGCCGTCGCGGCGCTCACCCAAGCCGGCGTGCGCTATGCGGGGGTAGCGACCAAGTTTTCGGTGCACAATCCGGCCCATGAAAAACGCATCGCCGAGATCATGGCCCCGCATTTCGAGCGGGTTTTCCTGGGCCATCAGCTCTCCGGCAATTTGAACTTCCCCAGACGCGTGGCCACCGCTTATCTCAACGCCGCGGTCTACCCGATCCACAGACAGTTTTTCGAGGCAGTCAAGCAATCCCTGGCCAAGAAGGGCCTGAACGTGCCGTTGCGCATCCTCAAGCCGGACGGCGGCAACATGAGCTTCGACTCCTCGTTTGACGACCCGGCCTTGACGATCCTGTCCGGACCGTCGGCCAGCGTCATGGGCGCCCTGGCGACCGCTCCCAAGAGTGGCGCCACCCTGGTATTGGATATCGGCGGCACCACCACGGACATGGCCCTGCTCATCGACGGCGTGCCGCTGTTGGCTCCCCAGGGCATCGAGATCGGGCCTTTCAAGACACTGATCCGCGCCTTGCGCACCCAGTCCATCGGCGTGGGCGGCGACAGCGTGGTGCGCTGGACGGAAGGTCGCTTGAGCGTAGGGCCGGAGCGTATGGGCCGCGCCATGACCTTTGGCGGACCGGTGCCTACGCCTACCGATGCCTTTTCTGTCTTGGGGCTGCTCAACGGCAGCGACCGCAGCCGGGCTCAGGCCGGGTTGACCCCCCTGTCCCAGGAGATGGGCCTTTCCCTTGAAAACACGGCCATCGCCATCTTCGACCAGGCGTGTCGTCAGATCATGGCTGCTGCCGCACAGATGGTCGCCGACATCAACAGCAAGCCGGTCTACACGGTTCACGAACTGTGGGAAGGCAGTGAAATCAAACCGCGCCATCTAATGGTCCTGGGCGGTCCGGCACCCCAGTTCGCCGACCGGCTCAAAGGCATGTTCGACGGCAATGTATCGGTCGTACCCCACTGGCAGGTGGCCAATGCCACCGGATGCGCCCTGGCGCGCACCACCAGCGAGGTGGTGTTGTTCGCCGATACGGCCCAGCAGGTGGCCGTTGCGGCGGGTGAACAATTCAGCCGCGAGATCACCAGCAGTTTCACTTTGGATGACGCCCGCGAGATGGCCTTGCAACTGCTGCGCGAAAAGGCCTTGCGGCGCGGCGCCAATCCGGAACACCTGGATGTCGAGATCATCGAGGCTTACCAGTTCAACATGATCCGCGGCTTTCACACCATCGGCAAGAACATCCGCGTCCGGGCCCAGATCAAGCCCGGCCTGATCCAAGGCTACGACCCCATCGCCGGCAAGCTGCGGCGGGAGGATTTATAATATGCTGCGCGCCAAAAACAAAACCGGCCTCGTCTTCTTCCCGGCCTTTGATTGGGCTATCGATCCCACCCACCCCGAACGGGAAGAGCGCTTGCTCTATACCCAGGACCAGGTGTTCGAAGAGGGGTTGCTGGATATCGATGGCATCTTCGAGTACAAGCCGGATCTGGTTACGGTCAAGGATGTGCAGCGCGTGCATTTCTGCATCCCCGATCCTTGGGCGGTCATGACCGAATCGCATTTCATCAGCGCCGGCGGAGCCAAGACCATCGGCATGGCGGTAATGGACGGCAAGGTGGATCGCGGTTTCGCCCTGGTGCGCCCGCCGGGACACCACGCCCATCGCGTCGTACACGGCGCCCGGGGCTTCTGCAATGTCAACATCGAAGCCATCATGATCGAATACCTGCGCCGGGCCTACGGAGTGGATCGGGTGGCCATCGTGGATACCGACTGCCACCACGGCGACGGCACCCAGGATATCTACTGGCACGATCCCGACACCTTGTTCATCTCCCTGCACCAGGACGGCCGCACACTCTATCCCGGATCAGGCTTCCTCAACGAGATGGGCGGCCCCAACGCCGTAGGCACCACCGTCAACATCCCCCTGCCGCCCCACACCTCGGACGAAGGTTTTCTATACACCATCAAGGAGATGGTGCTACCGATATTGGCGGATTTCAAACCCGAGCTGATCATCAATTCGGCCGGCCAGGACAACCACTACTCAGACCCCATCACCAACATGAACTTCTCGGCCCGCGGCTACGCCCAGCTGACCGATCTGCTCCAGGCCGACATCGCGGTGCTCGAAGGCGGTTACTCCATCGAGGGCGCCCTGCCCTACGTCAACACCGGCATCATCCTGGCCATGGCCGGCCTCGACTACGGCTACTTGACCGAGCCCGATTTCGATCCGGAACGCTACAAGCAAAGCGCCGCCACCACCCGCTATATCGAACAGACCGGCGTCAAGGTGCTCAAGGCCTGGCGGCAGCGCCGCGCCCTGGCCGAAGAGATGCGCGTCCAACCCGACTGCGGCCAGCGCACCCGCCGCATTTTCTACGACACGGACAGCATCTATGAAACGCAGTCCGAAACGGTCCGGGTCTGCAACGAGTGCGGCGGCGCATTGCGCATCGAATCGTCGTCGGACAAATGCGGCGCAGTGCTGGCCGTGCATATCCCCCGCAAGGCGTGTGCGGCCTGCAAGGAACAAGCGTACCGGTGGTATGAGTCGGCCCCCGAAAACCGCTTCAACCATATCTTCCTTCAGGATCGTCCGGAAGATACCTATCTTATACGTAAAAGCGCTCCATCCAAATAGCGATTGGACAGCAGGGTTATGGCATTCTCGCGGCAAAAGGCCATCAGCGTCACTCTTCACCTACGCGCAGCGCTGCTCGACGCCATGCGATACTTTTTCAACAGCCAAGGTTATCTCGAAGTAGAGACCCCCATCCGCATCCCGGCCCCGGCCCCGGAGGCGCACATCGATGCCCAGCCGTCCGGCCCGTGGTACCTGCATACATCTCCCGAGCTGTGCATGAAGCGCTTGCTGGCGGCCGGTTTTCCCAAAATCTACCAGATCTGCAAATGCTTCCGCCAGGGCGAGCGGGGTCGCAGGCATCTTCCCGAAATGACGATGCTCGAGTGGTATGCGGCCGGTTGCGACTACCGCCACCTGATGGCGCAGTGCGAAGCGCTAATCCCCCACGTGGCCCACGCCCTGGGCCTGCCGTCCCGGATCACCTATCAGGGGCGCACCATCGATCTGAGCCCGCCCTGGGAGCGACTGAGCGTAGATAAAGCCTTTCGGCGCCATTGGGATTGTTCGGCGACCCGCGCACTGGAAGAAGGCCGTTTCGACGAGGTGATGGGATTGCAAATCGAACCCGAACTGGGGTGGGAGCGGCCGGTTTTTTTATGCGACTACCCGGCCGCCTGCGCCGCCCTGGCGCGCCTGAAACCCGACCAACCCGAGGTGGCCGAACGTTTCGAGCTCTATATCGGCGGCCTGGAACTGTGCAACGGTTTCAGCGAGTTGACCGATCCGGGCGAGCAACGCCGACGCTTCGGCGCTGAAATCGAACGCCGCCGCGCAGCCGGCAAAGCGGTCTATCCCCTGCCCGAACCTTTTTTGGACGCCCTGGGGCAGATGCCCGCCGCGGCCGGCAATGCCCTGGGCATCGACCGCCTGGTGATGCTGCTGACCGATAGCGATCACATCGACCCGGTGGTCGCTTTTACGCCCGAAGAGCTCTGAGCGACCATTTCATAGAGCAGACGGGCCTATTTTATATAAAGCTCCGATCCCCACCGGCCGATACTATCCCCATGTGGAATAGTCCCAACGGCTGGAAACCGAAGGCGTGGCGACAATGAACCAAGATTGCCCAAGGGCCGGATCCGACGGGGTCCTTACACCCATCAGCGATCGCTGCAAGCAATGCCCCTACCATCCATCCACCGCCGACGCCAAAGATAGCCGGCCGGGGCCTACCGACGGCGCGCCCGACTGCCCGCTCTTCGAAAACTGCGGCACGGCCACCATTATTGCAGAGCCGGACATGACCATCTCCATGGCCAATGCCAGGGCGGCGGAGATGTTCGGCTATTCCAGGCAGGAGTTGCTCTCCCAGACCCGATTTATCGACTATCTCACCCCCGAATACCACGAACTGGTCAAGCTCTATCACGAACTGGTCCTCTCCGGGCAGATAGCGCCACCCAGGTCCATAGAGTGCAAAATCTACCACAAAGAGGGCTCTGAAAAAGAGGTACTGGCCGAAATCGGATGGATCGCCGCGAGCCGGCAAACCATTATCACGCTGGTCGATTGGAGCGATCGCAAAGCGGCCGAACGCGAGCGCCATAGCCTCAATGAAATCGTGGAGCAATCGGCCGAGAGCATCCTGCTGACCGATGCGCACGGCCAAATCGTCTATGTCAACGCCGCTTTCGAAGAGCTGAGCGCTTACACCCGCGAAGAGATGGTGGGGGCCACCGTCGATCATCCGTTCTTCAGCGACCAGGACCGCCTCATCTTCAAGCAGATGAGCTTCAGCGTCGCTTCCAGGGATGCCGGCGAGAATCGCGCTGAAAACCATCGCAAGGACGGCCGCCACATCACCACGGCGACCCGCATCGCGCCTGTCTGCGATCCCAGGGGCCGCGTTACCCACCTGGTGTGCAACAAAAAAGATATCACCCGGGAAACCGAACTGGAGCATCAGCTCTATGAATCCCAGAAGATGGAAGCCATCGGGACCCTGGCCAGCGGCATCGCCCACGACTTCAACAACATAATGGCCGGCATCCTGGGCTATGCCGAAATGGCCTCCCAGACCGCCGGCGACCCGGAGCGGGTGCGGCGCTACATGGCCCGCGTGCTCCAGGCCTGCGAGCGGGCCAGGGATCTGTCCGGCCAGATCCTGTCGTTCAGCCGGCACAAGAACCACGAAGCCCAACCCGTGGAGGTCCAGACCCTGGTGAGAGAAGCGCTCAAGCTGCTGCGCGCCTCGACCCCATCCACCATCGAATTCCGCAAGGCGCTCACGGCCGAACGCAGCGTGGTCCAGGCCGATCCCACGCGCATCCATCAAATCATCTTGAACCTGTGCGCCAACGCGGCCCATGCCATGGAGGCCAGCGGCGGCCTGCTGGAGGTCACGCTGAAAAACCTGACCCTGCCCCAGGAGGGCCAGGAGCCGGCCATCGCGGCGCCACCGGGAGCCTATATCCACTTAAGCGTGCGCGACACCGGCATCGGCATCGACCCACAGAGTCTGGCCCATATCTTCGAACCTTACTATACAACCAAAGCCTCCAGGGGAGGCACAGGCCTGGGACTGTCGGTCGTGCAGAAAATCGTCCGGAACCTGGACGGTTTCATCCAGGTCCAGAGCCAGGTCGGCCAGGGAACCACCTTTGATGTCTACCTGCCGCGCATCGACGAACAGGCCCCCGCAAAAAAACCTGCTAATGAAGTACTGCCCCGCGGCCAGGAACGCATCCTGGTGGTGGACGATGAGACCTTCATCCTGGAAGTGCTCCACGACTTGCTGTCGACCTTGGGCTATCAAGTGGAGACCGCCCAAGGGGCGTTGTTTGCCCTGGATCGCCTGAACAACAACCCCCGGCGCTACGATCTGATCATCGCCGACCTGACCATGCCCCACATGGACGGCAAAAAATTGGCCGTCGAAATCATGAAACTCTCGGAGCAATTGCCGATCATCCTGTGCACCGGCATGGCCTACACCCTGGACCGCTTCAACACCGATCACCCTAACATCAAGGCGCTTCTCCCCAAGCCGCTCGAATACGAACAACTGGCCGTCACCGTGCGCAAAGTGCTGGACGGGCGGTAGGCGCTCCCTTTCCCGATTGGCAGATCCCGCGGCCTGTAGCCCGAAGGTCACGTTGCGTTCCACCAACGCGACCCATCAATAAATATTGTTGACGACCCACTCCAAATCGAAGTAAACAATCCCCCGATCCACTCCTTTTTACCCAGCTTCAACACATAAGAGCTCGCGAAAAATCGCCGGCATCGTTTGGGTCATTACGGCAAGCGCCGGAATGCTTTTGCGCTTTCTTGCGCCGCTACGGGGTTACCCGTTGGGTGGGGATCGCCCGGCAAACTGCTGGAAACTGGAGTACGCGCAATTCTGCTTTTAATTCATGACCGTTATAAAGGGATTCCCGATGAAAGA
>JBAQGR010000504.1:0-1788 GCA_049287895.1 Desulfatitalea sp. | reverse complement strand
AGGCGGAACGAGAGGCCGGCGGCCACAGGCGTGGCCGCTGAAGGAATAATACCCAAGGGGGTGTCCGCCAATGGCGCACCGCCCGTATAAAATCCCACCTTAACCTGGGCATCGTAGCTTAGATAACCGCCGTTGCGGCGACGGGCTCTATTGAGAGGGGTTTCCGTGACCGTGCCGCTCAACTGCGCCAGGCTGGTTTGGTTTTCGGTACGGGTGATCCTCAGGGCATCGTTACCTCCGATGGCGGCGACATCCATGGTGGTGGCGTTTGCATCCGCCTGTTGGAAATCGTCAAGGCCGACAGGAACCTCTTCCTCATCCTCTTCCTCATCCTCGGAAAGGTAGTAGGTCACTTCGCGTTGGGTCTCAAGCGTTCCGCCGCCCACAATGCCGGTGCTTTTCATGCGGGCAAATTTGTTCAGGACGATGGAAGCGCCATCAGGTACGGTGAAGTTAATGGTTGAACTATTGGCATCGCGCACATCAATAAATCGGTGGCTGCCGCGGTTGTTGTAACGGTAGGTGAGAGGGCTGGGATAACCCTGCAAGTTTATCCTGCCGTTACGCAAGGGGAACATGGCGCCTTGGCCGAAATAATAAGCGAGGTCCCCACCGCTGGTGAGAGCTGTGTATGTCGCTTGGGCCGCCGGATAAGCGCTGGTGCCGGCGGAAATGCCGACTAAATTTCGATCCAGTGTAATAAAAGTAACATTGTCATCCGCTTCACTCGGCGTTCCCGAAGTGGCAGTGATGGTGTAGATCTCGTCGGCGATGCTCAGCAGCCGGCCGGCTTGGATGGTCACATTGTCATCGTCCTGGGCGCTGTTGATTGGCAGCCGGCCGGGCGGGTTGGATGTGAAAGTGGCGGTTCCATTGGCCGCCGCTGGAATCGGATAAAAATAGGAGTAGATCCCGAGCCGGAACTGCCCTTGACCTCCAGAGAGTGTGAAGTTACCGTCATCCAACGCTTCCAGGGCCTGATTTTGGGTCATTCCGAATCCGGGGCGATCGTAATGATTTTTGGCCAGCCGATAACCTGCTTCGGCCAGCATGTAAGCTTTGTCACCCAGATTGGAGAGTACGGCCTGTTCGCCCGAAGAACTTACCATGGGCACCAGGGCCGCGGCCAGCACCGAAAAGAGTAAAATGGCGGCGATCAACGCAATCAAGGCACTACCGAAGGTATGGTCACGATTGCTTCGACACCAGATGTGGTATGCGCTCATCTCTCTCGGTTTCATCGCACCGCCCCGCCGCCGTTATTGTTGTTGCGCAAGTGGATCAGGGTCGTAAAATCCTGGGTATGGGCCGGATCATCGGGCCGGATCAAACTCAAGGTGATCTGGATGGTGGATAGATTATTGATAGCGAACGGCCAGGACAATTGGGCTGCTCCTTGAAAATAGCCGAGCGACCATCCCTGAACGCCATCCACGAGGATATCCCCAGTATTATCGAGTATATTTGGTGGGTTCTCGTAGAGCATCACCTGGTGATTCGCGCTGTTGAATTGGAGCGCCCAATGGGTGAGGGTCGGTACGCCGCTCACCTCCTCAACACGGTCGTAAACGACATAGGGATCTGAGCCGCTGTCGACATTGATGACGTTGGTCAGCTCGGTCAGCTCCCGGATCATGCGGGCCATAGCCATCTGCCCCTTCTGGGCCACTTGCACGTTGGATCGGCTGAAATCATAGCTTTCCACGGCCGCCACCAGCCCCATGCCGAAGATGGAAGCCAACAGCGCCAACAGCGCCAGGGCCGCGATCATTTCGATCAGGGTAAAAC
>JBAQGR010000503.1:0-5154 GCA_049287895.1 Desulfatitalea sp. | reverse complement strand
TCGTAAAAAGTCCCCGAGGCGTCACTCCCGCGTAGGCGGGAGTCCAGAAACACTTGAAAAGACTGGATTCCCGCCTGCGCGGGAATGACGTTAACGGGCACCGAGACACTTTTTACGAGTCCATCATCCTTTCAGTCCCTACTCCTCGGTCACCACCACCGTCTCGTCCGTGCTCTTATTGACGATACCCACCGAACCGCGCACCTTTTCATCGATGGCCGCGAACAGATCGGGGTTGTCCGTCAAGAAAGTCTTCACATTCTCGCGTCCCTGGCCGATGCGCTCGCCGTTGTAAGAGTACCACGCGCCGCTCTTCTCGATGATGCCCGCTTCCACGCCGATATCCAGAAGATCTCCGACTTTGGAGATGCCTTCGCCGTACATGATGTCGAATTCGGCCTCTTTGAACGGCGGCGCCATCTTGTTCTTTACTACCTTGACGCGGGTGCGGTTGCCGATCACATCCTGACCGTTCTTGATCTGGCCAATCCGGCGGATATCCAGACGCACGGACGCATACAACTTCAGAGCGTTGCCGCCCGTAGTGGTTTCAGGATTGCCGAAAACCACACCGATTTTCATGCGGATCTGGTTGATAAAAATCAAGCAGGTGTTGGTTTTGCCGATGGTGCCGGTCAGTTTGCGCAGGGCCTGGGACATCAAGCGCGCCTGCAACCCCATGTGGGAATCGCCCATTTCCCCTTCGATCTCGGCCCGGGGCACCAAGGCGGCCACCGAATCGATGACCATCACGTCGATGGCGCCACTGCGCAGCAGCATGTCGGTGATCTCCAAAGCCTGCTCGCCGGTATCGGGCTGGGACACGAGCAGTTCGTCGCAGTTGACCCCCAGACGCTTGGCGTAGCTGGTGTCCAGAGCGTGCTCGGCGTCGATAAAAGCAGCGATCCCGCCTTTTTTCTGGGCGTTGGCCACCGCATGCAGGGCCAGGGTGGTTTTACCCGACGATTCCGGGCCGTAGATTTCGACCACCCGGCCGCGTGGGAATCCACCCACCCCCAGGGATTTGTCCAGGGCAATGGAACCGGTGGAGATCACCGGCACATCCACAATCGGCCGGCTGCCCAGCTTCATGATCGATCCCTTGCCGAACTGGCGTTCGATCTGACTCATGGCCGAGTCGATGGCTTTGGACTTGTCGACGGAAACACTCATGCTGACCTCCCCCTATTGATTGACGCGATGGTCTATTGAATCGTTCTGAATCGTTCATTGTGAACTCACTCCCCCAGCGTCGCCCGGGCCAGGGATGTGTAGATCGGCCCCTGGGGCCGCAGGTCGCTCTGGAAGAGCACCATTTCGGCGGCCAGAAAAGGCTGGGGCGCAAAAGCGCCGCAGACCTCGATGGCGCCTTGCAGCAGTCGCGCCTCCACCGGTGTCTGAATCCGGGCCAGGGTCAAGTGGGCCTTGAAGGGCCGTTCTTCCCTGGGGAGACCCAACAGCGCCAGTTCTGCTTCCAGCCGCACCGCCGTCTGGCCGAGCCCATCGGTTTGGCCCCCCAAGCCGATCCACACCACCCGTGGCTTGCGCAGGCCGGGAAATACGCCCATGCCTTGCACGCTGAGCTGAGCCGGCGCGCCGCCCTGGGCCGCCGTCCGCATGGCTTGGGCCACGGCGGCGGTCTGTGCCGAGGGGATTTCGCCCAGGAAGCGCAGGGTCAGATGGATGTTGCCCGGCCGCACCCAACGCAGTTTCAACCCCTGGCGCTTGAGGTGCGCTTGCAGGTCGGCGGCCAGCCGAGTGATCTCGGGCGGCAGTTCAAAGGCAATGAATGCGCGCATGGTATCTTCTTCTCACCGCCATACCGCGCCAAGACCGCCTTCAGCGCGGCGCGGCTTCCATGGGCAGGGTAAACTGCGGCTCACCCAACAAAAACGACCCTTTCTGGATCCACCCCTTCAGTATTGCGGCGATCTCCCGGGCACGCACCATGCTCGACAACGGCACCGTCGGGATCGTGTGCCCCTGGATGGTGATCTGGCCGCTTTTCAGTTCGGCATAACTGACCTGGCCCAGGCTCTCCGAACCGCCGTTGGGGTAGGTCGCCCCATAGTCGATCACCTGAGTGAAAAGCTCCTCGTCGCCGACGCCGGTAAAACGGGCCATCTCCTCGTTCAGAATCGGGATGGGCACCCCCAGCCCCACGGCCAGAGAGCATCCATACCCCTGCATGCTGACCCCCACCAGCCAGCGGGAGCTCATCTGCTTCAAATCGCCCATGACCCAGAGGGTGCCGGCCGGCCGCACCGGCGTTCCATTGGGCGCGCGCTCTACGGCGGGCCGGTGTTGGGTGCCATGCCAGGTCACATAGCCCACGCCGCCGCCCAGGAAGATGCGCGTGCCCAAACCGATGGTGCGGTAACAGGGGTCATTGAACAGCGGGCTCAATTGACCGGCATTGCAGTAGTTGGCGTTGGCCATTTTGGGCTTCAGGGCGCCCATGTAAGTGTAGATGGTCGACTGGGTCGAATTGACGGCCACATTGTAGTTCTGGTAGCCGTTGCGCGGATTGCACAAGACAGCGTTGGGCATCTCGGCCAGCGTCATCTTCTTCTCCACCTTGCGGTTGGGGTAGCAATCGGTGCCATAGGCCGTGGCCTTCAAATAGACCGGTTTGCCCGCCACCAGATCCTGAATCACATGGCCGCCGCCGTAAGTGAATTCACCGGGATAGACCTTGTTGAGCGGGTCGTCCAGGCACGGTTCGGTGGCACCGATATAACAATCGACGGCCGCCAGGCCCGCATAGGCCGGCACATTGTTGATCCAGACGCTGGAAGCCTTGATGCCGGGCGCGCTGTGGCCGAAATTGATCATCGCCCCGGACGAACACATGGGAGCAAAAGTGCCGGTGGTCACCACATCGATTTCCCGGGCCGCGGCCTCGGGCCCCTTGCGCCGCACGATATCGGTCATCTCGTCGGCGGTCACCACCACCACCTCGCCGCTCTTGATCCGGGCGTTGATCTCCTGGATGCTCTTCTGAACCGCATGCCTGGCCATGGTACTGCGCTCCTACCGCTGTTTCAAGGTGTCGATTTTGGCGCTGATGTTGTTCTTGATCCACTGGGCGTCCCACCACTCCAGGGGATTGACGAAGGTATGATAGACCAGCATGCTGAAGTGCAGATGGTCGCCGCCGGCCAGGCCGCTTTGTCCCGTCTTGGCGATAATGTCGCCCTTGGCCACCATCTGGCCCACGGTCACGCTCGCATGACTCAGATGGGAATACATGCTGAATAGCCCCATGCCATGATCGAGCATCACCGTCAGGCCGTAGATGCCCAACTCTTCGGCAAAGACCACTTTGCCGCTGTTGGCCGCCGGCACGGGCGACTGGGCCAGCGAGGCCAGATCGACCCCCAGGTGGGTCTGCTCGTCGATCTTCTTACCTTTATACATATACGAACGCGTGTCCGCAAAGCCAGCCCGGGGAGCCGCATCGGGCAAGCGCAAAAACTCATCTTTCCAGTAAATCTGCGCGTCCGAATGGGACACGACCTTTTTGAGGGTCTCATAGTTGGCCCGCCGCAACTCGCCATTCACCTTGAGGAAAATATCCACATTGGCCACACCCGGCACGGCCCCCACCTGCTGCACGAACTCGGGCATCTTCCAATCCAGGAAGCTGTCGGAAATCTCGATCTGGTCCCGTTTGAACTTGCGGGCATTGATCAGATGGGAAAGCGAGGTCCGATTCTGGTTGCCGGCAAGGTCGGTGGCGGTCACGAAGATGGGGGTTGCCGGCCCCTGCTGCCAATCGATGGCCACCATGGTCATCTGAATGGTGGGATCCTTAGCGGCACCCGACATCCCAGGGTAAAATTCGGTGCCCACCAGCACACCGCTGGCCGAACACGCCTCGGAGAGTTTGTAGATCACCACGCCCGAACCGCCCTGGGCGAAATAGTGCGGCTGGCTGAGCACTTCGATGCCCGGCGGCCGGGTATCGACCATCACTTCCTGCTCCAGGTAGGCGGCGTTCCCGTCGCCCCAATGGCGCCAGGAGTAATCCCGGACCACCAGGCGCAGCATGGCTTTGCCGTCCTTGATGCCCTTGCTCTGGGGTTCGAACGGAATCTGCAATTTCTCTTCGTGGACCACGCCGCCGCTGAAAAGCCCGGCCGAAGCAAAGGTTTTGTCGAGCAGTACAATCTCCTGCCCATCCTTCAACAAACCGACCCACACCTTACGAATCCCGCTCTTGGCATCCGCCACCGTCAAACCGATGGTCTGGTTGGCCCCCAGTGAGGGCGAGGCCAAGCCCAACGTCACGGTCGGCGGCACACCCTCCATACGCTTAAACAGGAAAAACGCCACCACGCCACAGAGGATCAGCGCAGGGAGCATCAAGAGCGGCAGCCTGGACACATTCTTTTTAGCATTCAATGGGTTACATCCCCCTTTACCTTTCTAAATCAACGTCGAACCATACCAGCTCTACAGGGCCTTATCAAGGCAAAGTTTAGCGGCTGTAAGGAACAAATAAACTGCCCGCAGTTGTAGCACATGATCTGTCCGGCTTACTAGGGGTGCCAGATGAGACGTTAAGAGCCGCCTGCAAGAGGCGGGGTTGATCGCAGAGCCTTGCTCATAACGCCGGCTGAAAATCTGGAAGAGCATATCGGCCCCAATCTTATCGATTGGTACCCCAGGGCCGACGCCAGATACGTTTTTCCGAGGCCAACTCCGCCGAGCAATATCACATTACTTTTTTCATGGATGAAGTTGAGCCGGAACAGGTTTTGAACGGCAAGTCGGTCGATTTTCTTTGGCCGGTTCCACTGGAACTGCTCCAGGGTCTTGATTTGAGCAAAACGAGCAGCGCCAATGCGCCGCTTGATGGTCCGGTCGTTTCGCAGATCAACTATGGTTTCGCCTTCGTCTGGTCACAAGTCAAGCGGACTTCTGGCCTCCTTAAGCGTGACGCTCTTCACCGTATGCGTGTAAATCATGGTGGTTCGGACGTCGCTGTGGCCGAGTAACTCCTGAATGGTCCGGATGTCGAAATTCGCCTGAAGCAGATGGCTCGCAAAACTATGGCGAAACGTATGTGCTGACGCCCGCTTACAAATTTTAGCCTTGCCAACCGCCGCTTTAAGGGATAAATAAAATACTAATATACCACATTAGGAA
>JBAQGR010000502.1:0-1869 GCA_049287895.1 Desulfatitalea sp. | reverse complement strand
GCATCCCGAGCATTCGGATCTGCCGATCATTTGTACTCACCTGGGCATCTCTTTCGTTCAGCTGATCGAGCGCATCATGGCCTCGGCCCTCCTACGCGTCCGCCGCGCCAAGAACCCGGCCAAGGGCGCCTGACATGCGCATCGCCGTGGTGCATAACGCGCTCGATGCCGAGAGTGCGCCGGACGAAGCCGATGTGCTGGTACAGGCCGATGCAGTGACCGCCGCCCTGGAGCGCCTGGGGCATACGACCGTGCGGCTGACCTGCGATTTGAACCTGGCCGCTGTCCGGGCGCGCCTGGCAGCCGAACAACCCGATCTGGTCTTCAACCTGGTGGAATCCCTGGCCGGCACCGGTCGGCTGCTCCATCTGTTCCCTTCACTGCTGGATGCCCAGCGGATGCCCTATGCCGGCGCATCGGCCGAGGCCCTTTTTCTCACCTCCAACAAGGCCGTGGCCAAGCAGCGCCTGGAAGCCGGCGGCCTGCCCACACCCGCCTGGGTCGGGCCGTGCAGCGGTCAGCGCATGTGCAAACTGCCGGACCGCGAGAGTTGGCCGAGCCGTTGGATCATCAAATCGGTGTGGGAGCACGCCTCGATCGGGTTGGATGAAAAGGCCCTGCTGGATGGCAGCCAAACACTTCTTCTACCCAGCCGCCTGATCCAGCGCGCGCCCGAACTGGGCGGGGCCTGTTTTGCCGAAGCGTTCATCGAGGGCCGCGAGTTCAACCTCTCGGTATTGGACGGCCCCGACGGTCCCCGCGTCTTGCCGCCGGCCGAAATCATCTTCGAAGGCTTTAGGGCCGACCAGCCCAAGATCGTGGATTACCGGGCCAAATGGGATGCCGCCTCCTACGAATATCACCATACTCCGCGCTGCTTCGACTTCGCGGCCGAAGACGCCCCCCTGATAGACCGGCTCAAGGCCCTGGCCCTGGTGTGCTGGGAGTTGTTCGACCTGGCCGGATACGCCCGGGTCGACTTCCGCGTGGACAACGCCGGCCGCCCCTGGGTCCTGGAGATCAACGCCAATCCGTGCATCGCGCCCGACGCCGGTTTTGCCGCCGCCATCGAGCGCGCCAGCCTGACCTATGACCAGGCCGTGGCGCGCATCGTCGGCGCCGCGCGAACAACCGCCGCCGTCCACACCGAAACGGAAGAAGCGCCGGCGCTTCAGTGGCGCTACACGCCGCAACCCGAAGACCCGGAGGCAGTCCGCCACCTGGTGGCCCTCACCGGATTCTTCAACCCCGTAGAGATCGGCGTGGCCGAAGAGTTGGTCCTGGAGCGATTGGCCAAAGACGAAGCCAGCGGCTACTACTTCGTGATGGCCGAGCAGGAGGGCCGCCTGGTCGGCTACAGCTGCTACGGCCCCATCGCCGGCAGCGCCAACAGTTTCGACCTCTACTGGATCGCCGTGCATCCCGACATCCAACGCCGCGGCCTGGGCCGCCGCCTGATGCAAGAGAGCGAACGGCTGATCTACAATGCCGGCGGCCGGCGCATCTACGTGGAGACCTCGGGCCGCGCCATCTATGCCAGCACGCGCATCTTCTACGAAAATTGCGCCTATCGCCGCGAAGCCGTTCTGGAAGATTTCTACGCGCCGGGGGATGGCAAGGTGATTTACTGCAAGGTGCTGAAGTAAAAAGCCCCCGTTGGCTGAAACGGGGGCTTTTAACGCATTGAAATAACAATCGGCGGGATCGGGCTATTCGGGCCGCTCCGAGGTCCATTTCCAGGAGGCATTGTTGCTTACGGATTTGATGTCGATGCGCTCGGCCATGCGCACGCCCTTTTCGGTGCGATAGGCTATCTCCGCCTCGCAGGGCACCAGCATCTTTCGAGTGCTCACCTGTTGGCCGTCGGTG
>JBAQGR010000501.1:0-2802 GCA_049287895.1 Desulfatitalea sp. | reverse complement strand
AGCCGGAAAACCCGGATTACTGGATGAACAAGCTGCGCCACTTTTTCAGCCGTCTTGACCTGCGCGCCGGGGATGTGAGCATCATTCGCGGCATTTGCCGGCAGATCAATTGGTATTCCGGCAAGTGTCACGCGGACGGCGCCCGGAGGGCTCCCCCACCGATGCCGTCCGTTGACGACGGCAAGAGTTAGGATTGCCGCAGATCCCCTGTCAGCCTCCCCGGCAACTCATCCAGAACCGAGCGGGCCTGCATCAGTTGTTTCCACAAGCGGCGGCTATTGAGCCGATGCAGATCTTCCAGCGCCACCAGGTGGCGTCGGCCAAATGCATTGCGCCCGGCATGGGTCAAGAGCATGGCCAGAGTTTCGAGGGCTTCAAGCTGATGGCGCGTGGGCTGGGCTTCCACGATGGCCCGGCAAAGAAATTCATAGCACACCGGTGGTCTTCCGGCCGCCAGCCCGCACCCCGCTGGGGTGAGCCAGCCAGTGACGGCATCGAAGTACGCCGATGGGGCAAACCGCGCGCGCACATGCAC
This sequence comes from Desulfatitalea sp., assembly GCA_049287895.1. GTDB lineage: Bacteria > Desulfobacterota > Desulfobacteria > Desulfobacterales > Desulfosarcinaceae > Desulfatitalea. The sequence goes on along the minus strand of JBAQGR010000501.1, from coordinate 2,267 downwards.
CAAAAACGGGCTTTCCAGGGATTCGTGGCAAAAATCCACCCGGCAGCAACGTGCGCCGCAACGGTCGCAAAATAGAGCGCACACCGCGCGCATGCGTTGTTGAAGCGCTATTTCCAGTTGACCATAGCTTTCGACAATGGCATTTAATGGATCACGCATTGGGTTCCCTAAATTGGTGCAACACAACCAAGAGCCTACCTGTTCTGGCTCTATTTATATAAAAAACCTCCGCTTGGCTAATCTTTTCAAATGTCGAGCCGATAAAAACAGAGAGTCTCAGGACCAAGATTGCAACCGGCGTTTTGCTGAACCCTGCATGGATCTCTCCCGGCTGTCATGGCTTCAGATGCAGCATTGCCGCCGATCTCGAATACATACCGCGCACTTAAATCGCGCCCAAAGCGGGAGGCATGGAATCATGGACAGAATATTGATCATCGAGGATGATGAGTATGTGCAAAAAATGCTCAAACAGACCTTTGAGCGCGCCGGCTATGAGGTGGGCACTGCGAGCAATGGTGCCGCCGGGTTGAGGTTGTACGAATCGAAGTTGAGCCTTTTGGAGCCCTTTGACGTGGTCATCACCGACCTGATCATGCCAGAGATGGAGGGTATCGAAACCATCACCAAGCTGCGCAAAAGCAACCCCAAAGTCAAAGTCATCGCCATTTCCGGCGGCGGCCGCAACAAACCCGAAGACTACCTGCATCTGGCGGAAAAACTCGGCGCCGCACGCACCTTCACCAAACCGGTGGATCGCAGCGCCCTGTTGCAGGCGGTATCCGAATTGGTGGCCAAAACAAAGGCGTGAACCCAATCGTGCCCGCACCGCGGGACCTCTCGTACTGAGGAGCACCCAGAGAGAACGGTTTGCTGGCCGCGCCGCGTTCACCTTGCCAATCATCACCGACTGTACTATGGTGGCCGGCGAAAATGGATCTGAAGGGAGAGGTTCCATGCGGGGAATTGCGATTCGGTGGCTCACGTTGACCGCCGCCATTCTGATGGCATCCTATCTACTTAGTGGCGTCCAGGTGGACGGCTTTTTTTCGGCTTTGGCGGCTGCCGCCATGTTGGGCATCTTGAACGCTTTCTTCAGACCACTGGCGTTGATCCTCACACTGCCGATCAATATTCTCACTTTTGGTCTGTTCACCTTCGTCATCAACGCCATCATGTTGAAGATGGCTTCGGGCATCATCGATGGCTTCGAGGTTCACGGTTTCTGGACCGCTGTTTTCGGTGCCTTGATCATCAGTTTGGTCAGTTTTGCCCTCAACAGCCTGATCAGTGGGAACGGCCAGGTAGATGTGATCGATCTGACGCACAAAGGGGGCAATCGTTGGGAGTAGGACAGGAGGTTTGATATGCCCCCTATAAAAAGAACACCGGACGGTGACCGGCTGAACCAGGTCGTGGCCGAAGCACGCCGCCACCGTGAGCAGTTGGAAAAGAGCTATCGGGAAAGGGCGCTGAAGCTTTTCCCGGCAATCTGCGGCCGCTGCGGCCGGGAGTTTTCCGGTAAACGGCTGCGCGAACTCACCGTGCACCACAAAGATCACAACCACGACAACAATCCACCCGACGGCAGCAACTGGGAGTTGCTCTGCCTTTACTGCCACGACAACGAGCACGGCCGCCAGGCAGTGGCCGATGCTTACGATACTTCCACTCCGGAACGGGAGCGGCAATCCTCTTTCGACCACAAACCCTTTGCTGGGTTGGAGGCATTGCTGCAAAAGAAAAACTGAAGCGAAAAAACGAAAGAAAAAACAAAGGAGAATAAGATGAACCGCAAAGCCAAGAGGTTTGAAGAGGGCCATAAGCAAAAAGCCCAGGAGGATCTGGCGGCTCGCGTCGCGCTGCTCGAAACGCGCGGCATGGAAGCCAAAAGGATGGCGAAAGACCCCCTGGTGCGCAAGCTGAAAGCCGATATCCGCAAAGCCAAACATCGCCTGTTCGGCGTTGCGGCCGCCGAAAAGCTCGAAAGCCAGAAGATTCAACACAAGCAAGAAAGGGCGGCCGCCGAAAAGCAAGCCCAAGAGGCCGCCAAGGCCCCGCCCGCCAAAAAAGAGGTCGCCAAGCCCGTAAAGAAGGAAAAAAAGGCCAAAGAGAAAAAACAGGCCCCGGCCGCGCAGGAGTAACCCTCGACCTGCGCTGAAACCGCCGTCGGCAATGTTGCGGAAAGGGATCGCAGGGCCCGTGAACATATGTGGCACGCAAGGGCGATAGCACGACTCGGTGCATCGCTCTTGCGTTGCTTTTTT
>JBAQGR010000500.1:0-2140 GCA_049287895.1 Desulfatitalea sp. | reverse complement strand
GCCTGGCCCTCAACGTCAATACCGACCTGACGCCGTTCGCCTGGATCTATCCATGCGGTATCCAGGCGTGCACCATGACCTGCCTGGCCGTGGAGACCGGAGAAGATGTGTCGATGAAGGCGGTGCGATGTGAAATGGCGCGGCATTTGAGCGACCTGCTCGGCCTGGAACTGCAAACGATTGACATGGAGACATTGACATCGCACCTTTGAGTATTGGGAATCCAGAAATCGAGAAAGCATAATGCCGACCCAAACCCCCAAACCCCCCTGGCTGAGGGTGCGCGTTCCCTGCGGCCCCCAGTACGAACAGACCCGCCGCCTGCTGCGCAACGGCCGTCTGCACACGGTCTGCCAGGAAGCGGGCTGCCCCAATATCTTCGAATGCTTCAGCCGGCACACCGCCACCTTTTTGATTCTGGGGGATCACTGCACCCGCGACTGCGCCTTCTGCGCGGTGAAGCACGGCGCCCTGCAAGCGCCCGATCCCGACGAGCCCCGGCGCGTGGCCCTGGCCGCCGCCGAGATGAAGCTCCGCTACGTGGTGGTCACCTCGGTAACCCGCGACGACCTGCCCGACGGCGGTGCGGCCCATTTTGCCGCCACGATCCAGGCCCTGCGCAACGAGATCCCCGGCGTAGCCGTGGAGGTGCTGATCCCCGACTTCCAGGGCGACCCGACGGCCCTGGCCACTGTGCTGGCCGCCGGCCCCGATGTCCTCAATCATAACGTGGAGACCGTCCCGCGCCTCTACCCCACGGTGCGCCCCCAGGCCCAATACCAGCGCTCTTTACTCTTGCTGGCCAACGCGGCCCGCCAGGCGCCCCACATCCCCACCAAATCGGGTATGATGCTCGGATTGGGCGAAACCGATGAAGAGATCCGCCAAACCCTTGCCGACCTGCGCCACAGCCACTGCCGCCTCCTGACCCTGGGCCAATATCTGCAACCCACGCCGCGCAACCTTCCCGTGGTGCGTTACGTGCCGCCCGAAGAGTTTGCGAAGTGGCGTGATATCGCTCTCGCAATGGGATTCGACCAGGCCGCCGCCGCGCCTTTCGTGCGCAGTTCCTATCAGGCCGGGGAGAACTTTGCCGGTTCGGGATAAGTTCCGCGGAGTCGCATTTTCGAAATACATTTATGTCTTGTTTATATCAGTTTTATACTATTTTGTAATTAATGCGCGTGGGCGCGGTCACCGATTCCCGCACCATTTTTTCTGTTATTTCAGATAGCTGGGAACAAAAGATCCCCATCCTCAAGCAGTGGCACGCGCCTTGCTGTTTTTCCCTTCCCATGAACCTACTTGTGCGTAAAAACGAAGAGCTCAGTGCCATTCTCCAGGTCAGCCAGGTGCTGACCAGCTCCCTGGATCTGGAAAAGAATCTCTATGCCGCCATGCAGATTCTGGCCGGCCGCCTGGGTATGCAGCGCGGCTGCGTCTTTCTGCTGGACCCGCTCTCCCGGGAGCTGAAGATCGTGGCCGCTTACGGTCTGAGCCGCGAAGAGATTCAACGCGGTAACTACCGCATCGGCGAAGGCATCGTAGGCCGGGTCATCGCCACCGGCCAACCGATGTTCATCCCCAACATTGGGGCGGAGCCCAAGTTTCTCAACAAAACCGATTCCCGGCCCCAGAAGAGCGGCATCTCTTTTCTCTGCATGCCCATTGCCCTGGAAGGCAAGACATTGGGCGTCATCAGCGTGGACGGCATCTACACGGCCCAGGAGGGCAACGTGGATGACGACCTGCGTGTGCTCTCCATCGTGGCTTCGTTTATCGCTCAGTTCGTGCTGCTGTGGGAGCATTTGCGCCAGGCCGAAAGCGAGTGCGGCCATCTGCGCTCGCAGCTCAAGGAGAAGTTCAGCCTGCCCAACATCGTGGGAGAGTCGGCCCCGTTTCAGCAGGTGCTCAAACTGGTGCGCAGGGTGGCCTCCACGGACACCACCGTATTGTTGCTGGGCGAGAGCGGCACGGGCAAGGAGCTGATCGCCCAGACCCTGCATTACCAGAGCCGCCGCGCCAAACAATCGTTCGTGGCGGTCAACCTGGCGGCCCTGCCGGAAAATCTCATCGAAGCCGAGCTGTTCGGCGTGGAGAAAGGCGCCTTCACCGGGGCAGCGGTGCGCCGGGCGGGCCG
>JBAQGR010000499.1:0-3447 GCA_049287895.1 Desulfatitalea sp. | reverse complement strand
TCTCTCCCGGGTGGTGGGTTTGTTCAGCGGTCGCGGGTTTAATATCGACAGCCTCTGCGTGGCCGAAACCATGGATCCCAAAGTATCGCGGATCACCATCGTCACCCAGGCCAACAAACCCCTGTTGGAGCAAATCGAAAAGCAACTGCGCAAACTGATCAATGTGATCAAACTGCGCGACATGTCCGACGACCGGGCCGTACGCCGGGAGATGGCGCTAATCTGCGTCCATGCCCGGCCGGAAAACCGGGATGAGATCCTGCGGCTGGTCAACTTGTTCCGGGCCAAAGTCATCGATGTGGCTTCCAATTACTACACCATCGAAGCCAGCGGCGACGAAGACAAGATGACCGCGCTCATCGGGCTGTTGCGCCCCATGGGCATCAAAAAACTCGCCCGGACCGGTAGTATTGCGTTGTACAGGGAGCCCAAACGGGGTATCTAAGTCACCCTGCTGAATCATATCGGCCGAAAGGCCCATATAAAAAATCCAAAAAGGAGAGCATCATGGCAAAAATCGATTTCGGTGGCGTCGTTGAAGATGTCATCACCCTGGAAGAGTTCACCCTGGAAAAAGCCCGCAAAGTTCTGGCCAAAGAGACCATCGCTGTATTGGGGTACGGCGTGCAGGGCCCGGCCCAGGCGCTGAATATGCGCGACAACGGTTTCCCGGTCATCATCGGCCAGTTGGAATCCGACAAGGTTTATTGGGACAAGGCCGTGGCCGATGGTTTCGTCCCCGGCAAAACACTCTTCTCCATCGAAGAGGCGGCCAAGCGCGCCACCGTGATCCAATATCTTCTGTCCGATGCGGGCCAGATGAACACCTGGAACCAGATCAAAGAGTGCCTGAACCCGGGCGACGCGCTCTACTTCTCCCACGGCTTTTCCATCGTGTACAAAGAGCAGACCAAGGTCATTCCGCCGGCCAACGTCGACGTCATTCTGGTGGCGCCCAAAGGCTCGGGCCGCAATGTGCGCCTGAACTTTCTGGACGGCAGCGGCATCAACTCCAGCTATGCCATCCACCAGGATTACACCGGACGGGCCAAGGAGCGCACCATCGCCCTGGGCATCGCGATCGGCTCGGGGTACCTCTTCCCCACCACCTTCGAGCAAGAGGTGCACAGCGATCTGACCGGCGAGCGCGGCGTGCTCATGGGTTGTCTGGCCGGCGTCATGGAGGCCCAGTACAACCTGCTGCGTAAGCACGGCCACAGCCCCAGCGAAGCGTTCAACGAGACCGTGGAGGAGTTGACCCAGAGCCTGATCCGCCTGGTGGCCGAAAACGGTATGGATTGGATGTACGCCAATTGCAGCACCACGGCCCAACGCGGTGCCTTGGATTGGGCGCCCAAATTCCGCGAAGCGGTGGTGCCGGTCTTCGATGCCCTCTATAAAAGCGTCAAAGACGGCACGGAAACCCGCCGGGTACTCACGGCCAACAGCGCCCCTGACTATCGCCAGAAATTGGATGCCGAACTGGCGGTCATCGGCAATTCGGAAATGTGGCGCGCCGGCCGGGCCGTGCGCGGCCTGCGACCGGAAAATCGCGGCAAAAAGTAAGCCTTCGGCGGGCTGGGCCATATTGCCAAAGGGCAATTGCAATAGGCAATATGGCCACCACGGAGAGATTGCATCATGACCCAAGTGTATATCTATGACACCACCCTGCGCGATGGCAGTCAGGGAGAAAACATCAGCTTCTCATCCGAGGAGATGATCAAAATCGCCAAGAGATTGGACCAGGCCGGCGTGCATTACATCGAAGGCGGCTGGCCGGGTTCCAATGCCCGCGATGCGCGTTTCTTCGAAATGGCCCAGCAGGAGCACTTCGCCCATGCCCGCATCACCGCCTTCGGCTCCACGCGCAAACCCAATACTTCGGCAGCCACGGACCCCAACCTGGCGGCCCTGATCACGAGCGGCGCTGCGGCCGTAGCCATCGTGGGCAAATCGTGGCCATTGCATGTAGAACAGATCATGGGCAACACTCGCCAGGAGAATCTGGCCATGATTCGGGAGAGCGTGGCCCTGCTCAGCGAACTCGGCCGCGAAGTACTTTATGATGCCGAACATTTTTTCGACGGATATAAAGAGGACCCTGGCTATGCACTGGAAACGCTGCGGGCCGCGGCCCTAAGCGGTGCCGGCACCGTCGTCCTCTGCGATACCAATGGCGGCACCCTGCCCTTTGATGTCGAAGCCATCGTCGGCCGGGTCAAACAGGAGTTTGAGCAAAGCGGGTTGACCGTGCGTCTGGGTATCCATACCCACAACGACTGCGGTCTGGCGGTGGCCAACAGCATCGCCGCGGTGCGCGCCGGTGCCGTCATGATCCAGGGAACGATCAATGGCTACGGCGAACGGTGCGGCAACGCCGACCTGATCACCATCATCCCTCTGTTGAGCCTGAAGATGGGTCTGACCAGCATCCCCGGCGATCGATTGGTCCAGCTCAAAAGCCTCTCGCGCTTTGTGAGCGAGACCGCAAACATCGTACCGCTCAATTCGCGTCCGTTCGTGGGCCGCAGCGCCTTTGCCCACAAGGGAGGTCTGCATGTCAATGCCATCATGAAGCTGCCCCAGGCCTACGAACACATCGACCCTGCCCTGGTGGGCAACAAACGCCGCGTTCTGGTCTCCGATCTGGGCGGCCGAAGCAACATCATCTACAAAGCCAAGGAGCTGGGCGTTGATTTGGGCGCTGACGGTCTGGACAGCCAGAAGATCGCCGCCGAAATAAAAACGCTCGAAGATCAAGGCTACCAATTCGATGTGGCCGATGGCTCGATGAAAATCCTCCTTCAAAAATTCACCGAGCAGTTCACGCCCCTGTTCTCCCTGGAATCGTTCCGCGTAACCATCGAAAAGGACAAGGATCTTCCGTGCCGGGCCCATGCCACCATAAAAGTGGCCGTGGACGGCGTCCATGAAATCACCGCCGCCGAGGGCCAAGGCCCAGTGAGCGCGCTGGACAACGCCTTGCGCAAGGCTCTGGGAAAGTTCTTTCCCGACGATTTGGAAGTCATGCGCCTGGTGGATTTCAAGGTGCGCGTCATCGACGGCCGCGACGGCACCATGGCCAAGGTGCGGGTGTTCATCGAATCCCGCGACCAGGAAGATATCTGGAGCACCATCGGGGTCTCCGAAGACATTATCGAAGCCAGCTGGCAAGCATTGGCCGACAGCTTCCAGTTCAAATTGGCCAAAAAACAGGACATTCACTAGAATGACATTCCCTATGCGAAAGGCAGGATCTCACGCCGCGGGGCCGCACGCCGCCTCGCGGCCCATGCTTGGTTTTCGTTCCATCGATCGGCGATCCGCTGTACTTCGGAAAGATTAAACAAATCGACGACTCAACGAAAACAAGTGAGGTGAACCCATGGCGGATATAGTAAAGATATTCGATACCACCCTGCGCGACGGCGAGCAGTCGCCGGG
>JBAQGR010000498.1:0-1961 GCA_049287895.1 Desulfatitalea sp. | reverse complement strand
ATTTTACTCAAAATTCGCTAACTGCGGGGTTTGAGGGTTAGGGGGTATGAGAACTAAGATGAAAGATCTTACTTTGCCAATCTTTGTTGGTGTCCTTGTCTTTGCGGCTTCGCAATATTTTCTTAAGCTGATTCTTGAACCGATTATTGATTTTAGAAAACTTCTTTCAGAAATATCACATGCTGTGCTTTTGAACCAAAATTCTATATTGAAAGGAGGGTCTGCCGATAATGAGCTTCAAGATAAACTTGCAGCTTTGTCTGCAAAGCTTAGAGCTTATGCGTATTTAATACCGTTCTATAGCTTCTGGAGCAAACTCTACATTTTCAGCTTACCAAAAAAGGAAAATATTTTGTTAGCTTGCAGGGAATTAAATTGGCTATCTTTTGGTGCGTCAAAAAGAGACGAAGAAATTCCGAGGATAATAGAAACGAACAATGATTCGTTAATGAGGCTATCGCAGCTTCTAAATATAGAAACTACGTATATTATCAAAGATGAATGATCCATTCCCCTAACCACGGCTTTCTCGCGCCCAGCTAAGCCCGAATCGCTGGGAATCCGCTGACAGGCGGATGAAATTTGATACTGTTACCCAGTGGGTGATCGCACATGGCGAGAGCCATGCACCTCTATGCAGGGCTTGCTCTGGCAATGAGGAGAATGAACTGGACAATAAGTCTTATTGCGGAGCTTGCTCCAGCTCTGAGCAGCCGGTTCGCGAAAGTCCCACATGAGCAAAGCATAGCCAGCCGCTCATTAGCGAAATCCACGGGCAAACCTGGCAACGGGAGCCCGGAGCTGGATGGAGCAAGAGATCAGGCTCTGTATTGAGCCCCGAAAAGTGTATAGTTATGGACCAACTGGGATAAATCCTAAAAAAAAAAAGGATGAAAGCCGACGCTTTGGAAGCAGCGGAAGGCAGCAGACTTGCATGCGCCATGGCGAGTGTGCGAGTCACCATCGGGGTCTTTAGACCAGGGCATGTTCTCAAGGGGGTAGCTCGGGAACTGGGGAGATCCGAATGCGGCCCTACCCGCGAGGGCAGGGGATCAGGAGCGGAAAGCGAATAGCGAACAAACCTGAGAGAAGCATTCGGAAGTCTTAGCGGATCATAGTACCGACGTTCGCGGGTAGCAACTGCGAACAGAAAGATGGGGAAGTGGAGCCCAAGCGACCCATCGCAGGGAAGGTGAAGCAGGGTATAACGTTTCTCTGGTAGGGACTATGGGAGATACTCAGAAATCACAAACCATATCAACGCAGAACCAGGGAATTGCGTCGCAGGTTGCTTACGACTCCAGGGGATTTAGAAATGCAGAAGAAGAGGACGGGCCGCCGGTACTGGTGGGCGAATCCTCGCTCGTTCGCATTGAGATGCTGGCAGCAGCAGACCCGGACATGGTGTTTAGGTCACTGGCGCACAGAATCGATCTGTCCTTGTTGAGCAAATCGTTCCGACAGTTACGCAAGAACGAATCCACCGGTGTCGACAAGGTGACGGCAAAGCATTACACCGAGGACCTTGACAAAAACCTCTATAAACTACACCAACGGCTGCGCAGAGGTCAGTACGTTGCAACACCGGTCAAGCGCATTTGGATAGAAAAGGAAGACGGTAAACAGCGACCCATAGGAATCACAGCGCTGGAGGACAAAATTGTTCAAAAGGCGGTAGCGACGCTTTTGGGAGCTGTGTATGAACCGATGTTCCACGATTTCTCACACGGGTTTCGCTCGGGCCACAGTCAGCACAAGGCCCTGCACGAACTTCGTGAAAAGTGCGTTAAGCTCAATATCAACTGGATCATAAGCGCAGACATTACGGGACTATTCGACAACATAGACCATGACCTATTAAGGGAAACGATCCGAATCAGGGTAAACGACGGCGGCATTATTAGGCTCATCGGTAAGTGGTTAAATGCCGGGGTGTCCGAGGGTGACGAGGTCATATATCC
>JBAQGR010000497.1:0-3093 GCA_049287895.1 Desulfatitalea sp. | reverse complement strand
GGCCTGGCTGTTTGCCGAAAAGCATATAGAGAAAATTGGCGGCGTGATCCAGGGTGGGGTCCGGCACCACAGGCGCCTTGCCGTTACGAATCCGCTCCCAAGCAGCCATAATAGTGGGCAGCTTGGCAATCAGGCTGAGGGCCTTGCGCACTGTCGCGTCGTGGGAAGCATCGCTGATCGCGCTGTCGTGGTTGGCCAGCAGGGCGACCGCCGCCTGCAAAATATCCATGGGCAAGGACTCTTTGGGTCGTGTTTTGAGCGCCTCGATCAGGCCCGAGGGGATATGGCGTTCGGCCACAAGCTTCTGTTTCAAGGCCGCCAACTCGTTTTTAGTGGGTAGCTTTTCAAACAGCAAAAGGTGGACAATCTCCTCAAAACTGGCCCTGGAGGCCAGATCCGGCGCCAAAAAACCACGATAGATCAATTTGCCCTTGTCGCCGATCACATCGCTGATTTTGGTGCTGGCAACCGTCACACCACGTAAACCGGTATTGAGGATGGGTTTGCAGGCGTCTTCCATTTACGTCTCCTTTTGATCCGAACGCTGGAATATAGATATCAAAAGAACCCTTGATTTATCAGGAACCGTTATCATGTATGAGTTGAAATTAAAACCATTAAATGCTAAAGCGCTGGGTATGGCACTGTCTTAGGAGTATAATTAACCTTAAGGCGGGTTCCAAACGCCACAACCACAAGAAGTACCTGCACACAGCCGGCTCGCTAAGCCCCAGCAATCACCCAGGGAATGGGAGCCGCACAGCCCTCTAACATCCGGCCATCGGATGTATTGGCTGCGTGAGACACCTATGTCTCATATGCACTTCCTGGACAACATCGGTAAGCGGATCAGGCACACCTTGGTTTCTATTCTATTGATTTTATCTGATATTTCTTTTTAACCGGCTCGCTGAACAGTGGCACGCATCTTGATAATGTATGTTGCTGAAGGCGTTGCTTCAGCGCATCACCTCCCATGACCGATCCGAAGATCGGCAACGGGTTCACACATACCATCAATCACAAAGGGGGAGTCATGAAAATCAAAGTGGAGAAAAACCTGGTCGAATTGGTACCTGAAAACGACGACGAGACCAAGCAGATGCTCAAGTTGTGGAATACCATCGTGGATTGCGTCAAGTTCAATAAAAAGCTGGTGCCCATCGGAGAGTATGTGCCCCAGAAATCCAACCTTGCGCGCTTTGCCATCGAAGACAAATAGGACCGCCCGTGGTCCCATATTCTGAAATGACCATTGTTCACAAAAAAAGGAGAAGCCGATGCACAAGATTTTGGTGGCCTACATCAGCAGAACCGGCATGACGGAAAAGATGGCCAGTTACATTGCCGAAGGTGTCCGGATGACCGGTCAGCAGGCCGATATCCGTAAAATCGCGGAGATTAAAAACGAAGAGGAGCTCAACGGCTATGACGGCTATCTCTTCGGCTGCCCCACCTATCACCGCGACATGACCAACGGCATGAAGAATTTTCTCTTTTTGGCCCAAAAAGCCAATTTGACCGGAAAGATGGGCGGCGCTTTCTGCTCCTACACCCATAGCGGCGAATCGGGACCCATGATTTTTGACACCATGCAGCATGTCTATAAAATGGATATGGTGGATTTGGGTGCGCTCAACCTGAAAGAGGGTATCATCGACAGCCGCGATGGCGTCAAGGCGTGTCAGGATTACGCCAAAGCGGTGTGTGCCAAGTTCAAGCGCTGACAACACCGCGCCATCCGCCCGGCCGTTGCGGCCGACGGCTGGGCGGGCATGGCGTGGAACTGAATCAGAACCCCATCTTTTCGGGCGGTCGTCGCTCGGGAACATAGGCGTGGGGGATGGTCCCATCATTCCACGCTTTTGAGACATACAGATTGCAATAGCAACTGCCGAACTCAGCTACATCGGGTTCGCGGTAGACACACGGACAGAATATATCCTTGTCGGCTTCGCGATTGCCGGAGGCCAAGCGACAAGGACAGGCCATATAGCCGTAACGCGCCTTGTTGAGCAACAGTGCTTCGAGCAACTCAAGGACCCGCTCCTTCTCGATGCTGAAGTAGTACCCCTTGGCCTCCTGGATCTTTTTCAAACTCTCGTAAAGTTGTTTCGTGTCCATCAGAGCCCCAGGGCCTCCTTGATTTCGTTCTCCTTGAATCCGATGATCACTTTTTCACCGATGATGATGGTGGGGAAAGAGCATTTGGGATTGAATTTTTTAATATCCTCTAAAATGGCCTTGCGTTCATCCCCCTCGAGCAGATCCACATCCACAAACTCGTATTTCACCGTGCAATCGCTCAGAAACTTCTTGGTCGATTTGCAGTGGCTGCATGTACTCAGGCTATATATCTTCACTTGATCTTGGGCCATGGCACCCTTCCTTTCTTTGATGAGGTGGTCCGGAAAACGATAAGCGTGTGGTTGAGCCCTTTTAATAATACAGGTTCCCTTAGAAAGCAAACCTTGGAAACCCGCTGCAATTACATGTGAAATTGAATCAGCGTTTTTTTGACCGCCGCCTCGATTGCGGCTTGACAACCATCTTGGCCCGGGCTAAAAGGGAATAGGAACCATTCCTGATAAGCCAGGCGACATCCAGAGAGGTGCTGAAACCGGGTCGTCCAAAAAACAATCTTTCCACGAAGGGAGACATTATGGAGATCAAACCAAAAGTCGAAAAAGAAAAAAAAGAGGCGGTTCCGGTAAAGGACCTTACCACCTGCGATGCCACCGCCCAAATGATCACCAAGGGACGGCTGGACGGGGTCGAAACCGCCTTCGACCGCGCGGCCAACATGAAGGCCTGCCCCATCGGCGCCGACTCGGCCTGCTGCAAACACTGCTTCATGGGCCCCTGCCGCCTGAACAGCAAAGATCCCTACGGCAAGGTGGGCGTATGCGGCGCCACCATCGACACGATCATGGCCCGCAATTTCGCCCGCATGATCGCTGCCGGTGGCGCGGCCCACACCGACCACGGCATGGGCATGGTGGACCTGTTCCGCACTGTGGTCAACGGCAAGATCAAGGATTATGAAATCAAGGATGTGCAAAAGCTCGAATCCGTGGCCCAATCCATCGGTAT
>JBAQGR010000496.1:0-3296 GCA_049287895.1 Desulfatitalea sp. | reverse complement strand
GACATGGCCAGCGGCCAATGTACCATCGAGCCGGCCGGCGTCGGCAAATTGACTACTCAGATAGACGTCAAGGTTCCCACACCGGCCGAAATCAAAGAGGCCATGGATCACCTGCAGCCGATTCCTCAGGTGGCCTTGAAAGTGCTGCGCATGATCGACGAAGGGGGGCATGCGCTTCCAAAGATCGCCGAGGAGATCCGCAAAGATCAGGTGATCAGCGCCCGCACCCTCAAATTAGCCAATTCGGCCATGTTCGCCAAAGCACGATCGATCGAATCCCTGGACCATGCCTTAGTCTATCTGGGCACGGATCAGGTCGTCAAGATAGTCATTTCCGCGGCGGTGCAGAGCTATTTCGAGCAATCCTCGTCGGGGTACTCCCTGTGCAAGGGTGGATTGTACCACCATGCCCTGGGGTGCGCCCAGGTGGCCGAGGCACTGGCCGCCAAAACCCAAAAAGTGGACCCGGCTAAAGCCTACACCGCCGGACTGCTCCACGATATCGGCAAAGTGGTGCTCGACCAATATGTGGCGCCCGCTTACCCACTCTTCTACCGCCAGACCATGGAGAAAAACGAAAATGTCCTGACCATCGAACGGCGACTGCTCGGCATCGATCACGCGGAAGCCGGGTGCCTGCTGGCCCAGCAATGGTCTTTTCCCGAATCGCTGGTCCACGCCATCCGCTATCACCATCACCCGGGCAAAGAGAGCGAGTTCAAACTCCTGGCCGTGATCGTGTATGTGGCCGACCTGTTGCTCTCCCGCTTTCACATCGGCTTCGAACTGGAACGGCTGGACACGCGCACCCTGGCGGCCCATCTGGATAGTATCGATCTGGGCCTGGACCATTTCGCCGGTCTTGTGGACCTGATTCCCAACACCGTTCTCAAATCCATGGCCGAAAACACCATACCGGCCGCCTGACGACGGAGAAGAGTGCAAAACCCCATGCGCATCGATGATCGACAGCAGCAAATGCTCCGCAAGCTTCCGGGTGTGGATCATATGCTGGAGGCCGCGCGCAGCGAGCCGGCCTTGCAGTCGATTCCCAAAACCGTTCTGACCCGCAGCATTCGCGAAACCCTGGAAGCGTTGCGGCGCCGCATTCTGGAACAGGCCGAGCCCATCTCCGAGCCGTCGCTGGCCCCCGCTGCGCTGATGGCAACGGTGTCCCAACGCGCGGCCCAATTGCAGGCCTACAATTTACAGCGCACCATCAACGCCACCGGCGTGGTGGTGCACACCAATCTGGGCCGCTCGTGCCTGGCCCAGGAGGCCATCGACCATGTGACCGCCGTGGCCTCCCACTACTCCAATCTGGAATTCAACCTCGCTGCGGGCCGGCGCGGATCGCGCTACAGCGCCGTGGAAGATCTGCTGTGCGAACTGAGCGGCGCCGAAGCGGCCCTGGCAGTCAACAACAATGCCGGTGCCGTACTGCTCAGTCTGGATACCCTGGCCCGGGGCAAAGAGGTGATCATCTCCCGGGGCGAGCTGGTCGAAATCGGCGGTTCGTTCCGAATTCCCGATGTGATGACCCGCAGCGGCGCGGTTCTCAAGGAAGTGGGCACCACCAACCGCACCCATTTGCGCGATTACCAGCAGGCCGTCACCACCGCTACGGGCCTGCTGCTCAAGGTGCACGCGAGCAACTACAGCATCGTCGGTTTTACTGCGGCCGTATCCCTGGCCGATATGGTAGCGTTGGGCCGGCAGTTGAATCTGCCGGTGATGGAGGATCTGGGCAGCGGCAACTTCATCGATCTGACCCAATACGGTTTGGCCGCCGAACCCACCGTGCAGGCCTCGGTGGCCGCCGGCGTAGATGTGGTCACCTTCAGCGGCGACAAGTTGCTGGGAGGCCCCCAGGCAGGTCTGATCGTGGGACGGCGGGCCGTCATAGAACGCATCAAGGCCAATCCCCTGACCCGGGCCCTGCGCATCGATAAACTGACCTTAGCGGCTCTGGAAGCCACCTTGCGCCTCTACCGCGACGAGGCCCAGGCCGTGGCCCGCATCCCCACCTTGCGCATGTTACTGGCCCAGCGAACGGAAATCGAGGGTCGCGCCCGCCGGTTGGCCGAGGGGTTGCGTCAATTAGAAGATGCGCGGCTGACCGTGGCATTATGCGATTTGACTTCCAGGGCCGGCGGCGGGGCATTGCCGTTGATGGACCTGCCCAGCTGCTGCGTGGGCGTCCGCCTGGCCGGGCAATCGGCCAACCGCATCGAAGCCGCGCTGCGCAAAGGCCGGCCGCCCATCATCGGACGGATTGAAAACGATCTTTATATCATGGACCCGCGGACCATTCTGGACGATGAAATGGAGACGATCGTTGCGGCATTCAAGCAACTGGTTCAAATGGTTTAAGCTTGCCCAAACCGTAACAAGTGCCCAAGTGGAGCGATTTTATGCCATCTGCGTCCCCTGAAGAATGCGCCGGCCATCAATCCTTTTTGCGTACAGGACCGGAAACGACCCTGAATGCCCGTACCCCCATGGAACGCCCTGCGTGCATGGAGCCGGCCACGGACGCCCATCCCGTCTTCCCGGCCCCCGACCTCCGTCCGGAGATCACGAGCCGTTTGCAGGATTGGCCGCGGTTCACCGCGCTGGCCGTGCGCATCGATCTACCCGCCGAGGCCACTGAAAACAGCGCCGTGCATGCGGCCCTGGCAGGTTTTCTGGACACCATCGCAAAGGAATCGGGTGGCGTATGCTTCCCCTGGGACAGCGCCCTTTACGGCTGCGCGTTTCCCGAAATGGACAAGGAGGCGGCCGAATCAATGGCCCAGCGGATCCAAACGGATCTGGCCCAAAGCCGCGTGGAAACGGTTTCCATCGGTATCAGCGGATTTCCCCTGCTCGACGGCGATCCAGCCGACGCCCTGGGCAATGCCTGCAAGGCCCTGGACCATGCGGCCTTTTTCGGCCCGGGCCGGATCGTTGCTTTGGATGCGGTGAGCCTGAATATCAGCGGCGACCATCTCTATCAAACCGGCCACCTGGATGCCGCTATCGAAGAATACCGTGCCGCGTTGCGCCTGGACCCCGCCAATGCCAACGTCCACAACAGCCTGGGGGTCTGCCTGGCGCAAAAAGAGGATCACGGCGGGGCGCGTGCCGCTTTCGAGACAGCCCAGCGCCTCGACCCCAACGAGGCCATGGCCGTCTACAACCAGGGGGTCCTTTGCCTGCTGGACGAAAAGCCCGCCGAGGCCCTGGCCTGGTTCCGCCAGGCCTATGCCGTGGACCCGCGTACTTTTGAGATCCCCTTTCAAATCGGTAAACTG
>JBAQGR010000495.1:0-4081 GCA_049287895.1 Desulfatitalea sp. | reverse complement strand
GCGTCCAGGGGCAGGCCGGCGGTAAAATCGGACAATGTCAGCCGTTTTAAATTCAACGATAGGGTCATCGCCGGATCGGAGCGCACGCCGCCATCGGCCCTGAGCAGCTGAAAACGACCGCTGGCTTCCAGGGAGCCGTCCCCGTTTTCCAGCACCAGGCGTGGTAGGCGCACTACTCCGTCCGCGCCCAGATCGGCGTCGGCGCTCAAGCGGCCGAAGCGCCACCCTTCCATGGTCAGATCGCCGGCCCGCAGCTCCAGATGAACGGCGGGCCATTGCCAGGGCCCCTGGCCCTTGAGTTTCACCGTGGCATTGCCGTCGGGCAGCGTCACATCGAAAAGTCTCCCCAGTTCCGCCAGTCGCGCGGAGATGACGGTGGCGTCCGCGGCGAGCGTCCGCCGGCCCCAATGGACCTGGCCGGCGGCTTGCACGGTGGTGCCGCCCGCCGCTGCCTGAAGCTGTTGAACCTCCAGCAGTTGATCGGCCCAGTGGGCCACGACGAGCAGGTGCCCATCCATGGATGGCTCGCCATCGGCTGCCTGGAAACCGGCCACGCCCACATCGGCCTCCACCTTGCCGCTGGCCCGGTCCGGCGTGACCCCCTGCCCTTGCAACGCGATCCGGCCTTGCCAGGTACCGGCCCAGGGGCATTGGAGGGGTGCAATCTGTTTGGGGGTCAGGTCGCGGCCGCTGATCTCAAGCTGGTAGGTCAGCGCTTCGCCGCCGGCAACAGCTTGTTCGAACGATTGCGGGAAAAGCGCGCGCAGGTCCAGGTTCCCCGCGAGGTCCAACGCACCCCAGGGGCCGCGCAGCTGGGCTCCGGCCAGGGTCACACGGCGCTGGTCGAGCCGGGCATCGAGGGTCAGGCGGTCGATGGCCACGCCCGCCGCGGCGCCATCGCTGATGGCCAGGTTTACCGTGGCCGAGGGATCGTTCCATGCGCCGTTGACGGTAATTTTAGCGTTGGCCCGGCCCGACAAGCCCGGGGCCTGAGGCAGCCATGGCTGGATATCGGCCAGGGCCACATCCAGTTCGCCTTTAGCTGCCGCATGCAGCACACCATTAACCGTATCGATCCGCCCCTCGATCACTGCCCGGGAGAAAGGGGTAGCGATGGTCACGGAGATGGGCTCCGGGCTCTGGTGGTCATAGCCGGCGCCTATGGTCAGCTGCCCAAAGCGCTCGTCCAGACCGGACGCGGCCACGTGCAGCTTGCCGGCAACTGCTTCCACGCGGCCCGAAAGCCGGGCTGAATCACCTCGGCCGGTCAGCGTGATCCGTTCACCTTCGATGGTCTCGCCGGCGGCCGGTCGATGGTAGAAGATCTCTCCCAGCCCCCAATGGAGATCCTCCAAACGCACCTGCCATGCAAACGGTTGTACTTCGGCCGGGGCCACGGCGTCGCTGGGATGGGACAGAGCCACGGCCCGCAGCAAATTCAACTGGTCCTGGTCATCATACACCAGCTCCAATCGGGATTGCTCGATCTCCAACGATAAAACGTGGATGGTGCGTCGCGCCAGGGCCGGCCAGAAGATGCGCCCGCGGAGCTTTTCGATGGCGGCCACCGGCCGGCCGGCCTCATCGGCCAGAACGATACCCGAGAGAAGCAATTGCCCGGAGAGTAAAGAGACCTGATGCTCGGCCACCGTCAGGTGACCGCGGATTGTACCATTGACCATAGCAAGCAGACGACCGCGCATGGCCGGGGTGTTCAGGTAGGCAGCGCCGGCCAGCAAGGCAATGATCAGCAGAAGGAGTGCCGCCCCCGCGACGATCAATGTTTTTTTCAGCCATGGACACATGGGCGCTGATACTACGACAAGGCAGGGCCGTACCGCAAGCCTCAAAAAACAAAACCGGCAAACAGCGGTTTTGGCCGCGGTTTGCCGGAAGTATTATTCAAACGTGTCGAACGACTACTTGGAGATCTTCTCCGTCAATGCGGGCATGAACTCGAGGATATTCTCCACGATCCCCACATCGGCCACCTGGAAGATCGGGGCCTTGGGGTTCTTGTTCACGGCCACGATAAAAGGCGAGCCCTTGATACCGCCCAGATGTTGGAACGATCCGCTGATGCCCATGGCCATGTAGACCTTGGGTTTGACTGTCTTGCCGGAGGTGCCGACCTGACGGGCTTTTTCCAGCCACTTGGCATCCACGATGGGCCGTGAGCAGCTGACCACCGCGCCCATGGCATCGGCCAATTCCTGGGCGATGCTGATGTTCTCCGCATCTTCGATGCCGCGGCCGACCGACACCAAAACGTCGGCCTTGGTGATATCCACATCGCCGGCTTCGGCTTCGACCACTTCGAGGAAACGGCGTTTGGCGCCAAGATCACCCGCATCGCCCGACTTGTCGGTGACAGTGCCGGAAGCGCTGGTGCCATCGGGCTGGAAAGAGCCGGGGCGCAGGGTCAACACCGCGCCTTTGGCGGTATCGATGGTGACATGGGTATGGGCCATGCCGGCAAACTCCTGGCGCACGGCTTTCAACGCGGCTCCGCTCAGGCCATCGAGACCCACCACGTCGGCCGCATAGGCCGCGTCCAATTTGATGGAGAGGCCCGGAGCCAAATCCATGCCGAAAGTGTCATGGGGAATCAGGACGATGCTGCCGGCCGGAACGACCTTGGCCAACACTTTGCGCACTACTTCGGCGTTGGGGTAGGCCAATGCGGCGTTGTTGAATTTCCAGACTTGCGGGTAGAGCTTGGCCGCTGCCTGGCAGGCTGTATCCAGAGGGCCGCCGGAGCCGGTCACAATGGCCGTCACCTTGGCGGCGGCGTCGATCTTCTTGGCCGCCACGACCAGTTCCGCGGCCGAGTCCTCCACCGCCCCGTTTTTGTGAGCGATAAAAGCAAAAATCTGAGCCATTATTTCAGCCCTCCTTTGGCTTTCAAGAGTTCAATCAGTTTGTCGATCTTTTCTTCCATGCCGCCTTCGAGGATCTCGGCGCCCTTGCCCATTACCGGCGTGAAGTAATCGGCCCGTTTGACCCGCGCCGCGGCCGCGCCCACGCTGCCCGCGGCGAGACCCAAAGCGCCGCCGTTGTGGGAGGGAATCTCCACCGAGGCCACCTTGCGGATGCCGCGGATGCCCACGTAACGGGGCTCATTGATACCGGTTTGAATGGAAAGCACGCAGGGCAGTTCGATTTCGTTCATCTCCTGGTTGCCGCCTTCGATCTCGCGCCCCACCTTGAGCTTCTTGCCGTCGCCGGTCTCGACCTTGTTGACCAGTGAGGCATAGGGCCAATCGAGCAGGGCCGCCAGCATGCCGCCCACCTGGCCGGCGCCGTCATCGGCCTGGGCGCCCGTGAGTACCAGATCGTATTTGCCCTTCTGAATTTCGGCCTTCAGGATGGTGGCGATACCGCGACCGTCCGCACCTTCGAAGGCATCGTCCGCCAACAGAATGCCCTTGTCCGCGCCCATGGCCATCTGGCGCCGCAGGATCTCTTCGGCTTCGCTGTCGCCCACGGTCACCACGGTCACCGAGCCGCCGACCTTATCGCGGATCTGGATCGCTTCTTCCGTGGCGTAGTTGTCCCATTCGTTGACCGAATAGACCAAGTCGTCTCTTTCGATGTCGGTTCCGTCGCCCTTGATTGCAATTTCATTTTCGGCGGTGTCCGGAACCCTCTTCACGCATACCAGAATCTCCATGTTTACTCCTCCCTGATCGCTGTATGGTTCCCTAATTGGTTCATCAAAAACGCATTTATAAAGTCGCTGGGGGTCCGATTGGGTCATTCCCGCGAAGGCGGGAATCCAAGCATTTCTTTCAGTCCTGGACTCCCGCCTTCGCGGGAGTGACGGTTCTCGGACTATTTACGACCTTGTCAAGCTTAAGATCTAAACCTTACAACTCAGTCGAAGCCGGACTTATGCCAGATGTTGGGCGACAAGCTCGGCCAGATCGATGGCCTCCATCTTGCCTTCCATGCCCGCCACCTTGATGGCGTCTTCCATGTTCACCAGACAGAAGGGGCAGGCGGTAACGATGACGTTGGCGCCGGCCTCGGCCGCCATCTTGACGCGCAAAACACCCATGCGCTGTTCCTCTTCGGGTTC
>JBAQGR010000494.1:0-2912 GCA_049287895.1 Desulfatitalea sp. | reverse complement strand
TCCCGTCGGCGATGGTGGCCGCCCCGGAACCGGCCGCGCCGGTGGCCCAGGCAGGCCCGACGGTCGTGGTGGCCAGGCCGCGGCCGTCGTAGCTGGTGGTGGTGACGACCCGGTTCCCGGCGCCGTCGGCCGAGGGTGCCTGGGTCTGGAACGGGCGCAGTTGCCCGTCGTAGTAGGTGTAGGTGGAGGTGTAGGTGCCGTTGTTGCGTAGCTCGCTGCTGGTGGTCCGGGTCGCCGTGGTGGCGGTGCCGAGGCTGTAGGCGAAGGTCTTGTTCGCCGAGGCGGTCAGCGCCCGGCCGGGTAGCCACACCCCGGTCAGCCGCCCGAGCGGGTCGTACTTGGTGGTGGTGACCTTGGCGTTGGCGTCGGTCGCGGTCAGGACTGAGCCGCGGCCGGTCTCCAGGGTGGTGGTGACGGTGTGCCCGGCGGGGTTGGTGACCACGACCTGGGTGACCGGGCCGCCGGTGGCGGGCGTGAACACGGTCTTGGTGGGTTGGCCGAGGGCGTCGGCGCTGGTGGTGAGCCGGCCGTAGCCGTCGAAGACGGTGGTGGCGGTCTTGGTCCAGGTCAGCGCCCCGGCGCCGGCGTCCCAGCCGGACGCGGCGTAGGTGCCGGTCTCCTGCCCCTTGGTCAGGGTCGGGTTGGCCGACCACGCGGTGGCCCCGTCGTAGAGGCTGCGGGAGGCCGACAGCACGTCACCGGGCCGGTTGGGGGTGGTCGAGCAGGCGACTTCGACGGTTTCGGTGCTGGTGTCCGCGCCCAGGATCCAGTGGCTGGTGTCGGTGGCGTAGGTGCTGCGGGTGCAGGTGTCGTCGCTGGTGACGGCGGTGTCGTCATCGCCGAGGTCCTCGACCTGGGTGGCCATCCCGTAGTCGTTGTACCCGGTGGTGGTCCGGGTCTGGCGGGCCAGCGCCCCGGCGGCGGTGTAGGTGCGGGCCGACGTCACGGCTGTTGCCCGGATCTTGGCTTGGCGTTTGCCATCGTCGGCGTGCACGCCGCTGAACCACGGCGTGTTCAGGGTCTCGCCGACCTGGGTGCCGACGGCGGCGGCGGTGACCTCACCGGCGGCGTTGCGGGTCAGGTCGGTGGCGCCGTTGAAGGTGCGGGTCTCCCGGAGGTAGCCGTTGGAGGAGTCGGTGTCGCTGATCGTGCCGCCGCGGGAGTCGGTCACACTGACCGACCGTTTGCTGGTGCAGGCGGTGTTCAGGCAGTCGCCGTGCATCCCCCGCAGGTACAGCGCTTCGGTGGCGGTCCACGGCCCTGACGGGCCGCCGGTGTAGGTGCGCACGGTGTCGTAGCCGCGCCACTGCCCCCACGTCTGCTGGTTGGGTGGGATCAGGTCGTCCCGGTCGAAGTGCCACGCCGGGTTACCCAGGTACTGGTAGGCGGTGACGGTGTCGTCCTGCCCGCCGACCCCGTCGGAGGCGTCGACGAAGGTGACCAGGTACTTGTGGAACCAGTTCAGCACCGGGTCGGTCCACCCCGGTGGGGTGTAGAACACCGGGAAGCAGCGGCGGGTGTTGTTCGCCGGGTCGGCCGGCTTGTCAGCCGGGGTGCAGTCGGTCGCGGAGTACCCGACGGAGACTTGGCCGCCGACGCCGTTGTCCAGCCCGACCAGCCGGAACCGGTTGATCGGCGGCGCGTTGTCGCCGACCTTGTCGACCCGGTTGGGCATCTGGGTGGTCGGATACAGGGTGACCGCCGGCGCCGTCAGGGTGGTGGTGCCGTCCGAGGCGACCCCGACATGGGTGATCTTGTCCGGCCACAGCACCTTGGACGTGCCGTCGCCCGGGTCACGGAACGAGTGCGTGATCGTGTACCGGTCGACGTCCCGGTAGGCGGTCCCGGTGGAGATCTTGGTGGTGATCCCGGTCAGGCGGATCCGGGAGAAGAACGCCGGGGACAACACCTTGGTGCAGCCGCCGGTGGCCGGGTTGGCCACCGTCCCGGTCGCGGCGGTGCAGACCTGGTCGAACGGCACGTCCGGCCAGTACGAGGCGTTCGCCGACGTCAACTGGGCCGGCGCACAGGTGATCGACCCGGACGGCAGGCACCGTTCCGCGGGAGTGAAGTCCACCCGGGCCACGGCCTGGGCGGTGGAGCCGACCTTCAGCCCGTACTCGATCCGGGCCAGGTACCCGCCGCGGGTGTACTCGGCCACAGTCTTGTTCAGGTTCTGCCCGTACCGGTTGGTCTCCGCGGCGAAGAAGTAGCTGATCGCGTTGCCGTGCACGTCGGTGACCGAGTCCAGGTTCCACCGCCACACCCGGGTCCGGGCGGAGCCGGCGTAGTTGCCCGCGGTGTAGTCGGGTTCGCCGGGCTGATTGCTGAATACCGGCACGGTCCAAGCGCTCTTGGTCGCCGCAGTGCCAACGGCACCGGTGCCCTTGCCGAAGGTGTAGACGGTGCCGGCGGTGTCGGTCAGGGTCCAGTACTCCGACGTGGCGCCGACCGTGCCGTAGTGGGTCAGCTTCGACCCGTCGTCGTCGTACAGCTTCCAGACGCCACTGCCGGTGTCCTTGACCATCGGCCCGGACCTGCCCCCGAAGCTGATGGTGGCGTTGTCGGACTTCCAGCACAGGTCCCCGGTCTTGACCGTGTTGTTGTGCGTACCGCCCATGTCGTCGGCGCAGGCCATGTAGCGGCGCTCGATGTATCCCGCGCCGATGTCGAACCCGTCCCCCACCCACGACGGCTGGTTGTTCGTGGTCGCCACTCGCCCGTCCACCGACCCCGAGTCATACCCAATGCCCACGCTCGGCGCCAGATTGCCCGGCACCGGCGGGGTGGTGACCGGGTAGGACCAGGTGAACGACCCCGACGGGCCCCCCGCCTGCCACGACGACGCCGGGTTCAAAGGCGTCGCCGCATAGCTGCCGCTGGTCCCGGCCGCGGTCGCCACGGTCGCCAGC
>JBAQGR010000493.1:0-5268 GCA_049287895.1 Desulfatitalea sp. | reverse complement strand
ACACATGTCCCAAGGCATCCACCAGCTCCATGCGCGCGGCCCGGCGGGCCGGTAAAACAGCCGCGGCCATGGAAAGCAGGGTCAAAAAGAGCGTCAGCACCAGCATGGCGCCCGGCAGCAGGTTCACCACGAGGGGCACGGGCGCCGAAACGCCCGGCGGAATATACGAGGGGCCGGCCATGCGGATGGCCGCCCAGACCACCACGTTCAGGATCGCGCCGCAAAGCGAACCCAGCAGGCCGAGCAGGGCGCCTTCCAAGGCGAACAGCACGCTGACGCCCCGGCGCTTTAGCCCCAGAACCCGCAAGGTGCCGATCTCCCGGGTGCGCTCCATGACCGACATGCCCATGGTATTAACCGTGCTCATCACCACGATGATCAAAACAATCAGGAAGATGAACATGAAGATCATGTCGAACATGCCCTTGACCTTGCCGTAGAACAAGGAGAGTTCGTCCCAGGTCCTGATCTCGCAGGGCACGCCGGCCGCCGCCAGTTGCTGCTCGAAACGCAGCCGGGCCGGCTGTGTGTGGCGCCAATGGTCCAGCAGCACGATCAGGCGGTCGGCCCGGTCCGTATCGTACAAGGATTGGGCATAGGTGTAGGAGAGCAGCAGGTACTTGTCGTTGGTGGCATCCGAGCCGGTGTCATAGGTGCCGTTGACGCTGATATCCAGGGCATTCATCTGCCCCTCCAGGGTCGTGGCCATGATCACGCCGTCGCTTTTGGGAGCCAGGTCGAGTTGTTTGGCCAGGTCCCAGGCCATGAGCACACCGAAGGGGGCCTCCGCGCTCAGGTCTTCGCCCTGCATGGCCCGCATCCCGGCCATGGCGCCGGTGATGGTCCGGTAGTCCGCCGGCACCACGCCCTTGGCCAGGAAGATATTGGATATCCGGCCGTTGGAAACCAGACCAGCCACGTGCAGTTGGGGCGTGGCCAACAACACATGGGGATCGGCTTCGGTCACCGCGGTTATCTTTTCGATCTCGGCCGGGGTCAGCATGTAGCTTTGGGGATCGTTGTGGGCATGGGCGGCCCAGCCGGCCTTGTAGATCGTCAAGTGCCCCAGGCCCTCCCCCCGGATCGCGGATTGGCGCAGGCCCTCGTAAGTATTGGCGGTATAGCCCCGGAAGAGGCCCACGGCGGCAAAACCAATGGCCACGGCCATGAGGGTCACAAACGAGCGGCGCCGGTTTTTCAAAAGATTTCGAAGGGCGATTTTAATCCACTGCATCGGCCACCTCCTCTTGTCGATCCTGAATGCGTCCGTCCTGAAGCCTTATGCGGCGCTGGACATGATCCAGCAGGCGTTGGTCATGGGTGGAGAAGACGAAAGTCGTACCCTGGCCTCGATTGATCTCTTGCATCAGGGTGATCAGTTGCAGGGCCGTGTCCGAATCCAGGTTGGCCGTGGGTTCGTCCGCGATCACCAGGGACGGATCGGTGATCAGTGCCCTGGCCACCGCCACCCGCTGCTGCTGGCCGCCGGACATCTTGTCGGGCCGGTGGCGCGCCACGGCGGAGAGCCCCACCAGGTCCAACCGCGCCAGGGCCTTTTGACGGGCCTGGGCCGAGGATACCCCCTGGATCTGCAAGGGGATCATGACATTCTCCACCGCCGACAAGACCGGGATGAGGTTGTAGTGCTGGAAAATGAAGCCGATGAACCGGTTGCGCAATTCCGAGCTATTGTTGTCGCTCAGGCGACCCAGATCATGGCCGTCCACCTGAATCGTTCCGGAGGTGGGCCGATCAACGGCACCCATGAGGTTCAACAAGGTGCTCTTGCCTGAGCCCGAGGGACCCCATATGCTGATGAACTCACCTTTTTCCACTGCCAGATCCACCTGGTCCACCGCGCGGACCATGGTTTCACCCATGGCATATGTTTTGGTGACTTGGGACATTGAAATAAGCATTTTTCTGCTCCTCTTTTATTCTGTTTTCGCGTTCTTCGCCTGCCGGCCGCGGGCCTCTGCCAGCGCCTGGGTCACCGGCTGCCGGATCGCGGCCAGCTCCTCCGGGCTTTTTTCATGTTGCCGGAGATCTATCGCGGATGCCGCCGATTGCCAAAGGAGATGCGATAAAATGCCGATCGGGCCGATGAACGGCTCATGGAGGGCGCGGACGGTTTCACTAGACCGCTCCCACTTGCGAGGGAATGAGAAAGAGTACGTTCAAAATGGGTCGCGGGTGATCGGGTGGGGTTAGGTCAGCAAGCACCTAAAATCTTGGCGATGGCCTCGGCCAGTTCGTCGCGGGTAAACGGCTTGGTCAGCATGATGTGCGGTCCTTGTTCCAAAATGCTTTGAGACTGTTCGCTGAGGCCGTAGCCGCTGGCGATGATGACCTTGACCGTTGGATCGACCTCCTTGAGGGCCTGGAACACCTGGCGACCGTCCGTATCGGGCATGATCATATCCAGAATCACGAAGTCGATGGTCGCATGGTTGGTTTTGAAGAGGCGGATCGCCTCCAGGCCGCTGCCGGTCAATAAAACCTCGAAGCCGAGGCTGTGAACCATTTCGCCGATATATTCCAAGATGGATGCTTCGTCATCGACGAGCAGAACGTGCCGGGCCTGGGGGTAGGTGGTGGTGGGCGTCGTCGATGTGGGCGTCGGTTGTGCAATGGCCGTGGCGGCGACAGGAAACAGCAGCACAAAGGTGGTGCCTTGACCCGTGCGCGACTCTACGCGGATATGCCCGTGGTGGTTCTTGACCACGCCATACACAGATGCAAGGCCTAAGCCGGTGCCGCGGCCGATCTCTTTGGTGGTGAAAAAAGGCTCGAAGATGCGTTCCATGGTGCATGGATCCATACCTACGCCCGTGTCCGTCACCTTGATTTCGATATAGCGGCCGGGTTCCACTCGCTCAGGCCAAAGGGTGCGTGATTCAGGATGCTCGGTCAGGGTGGTGGCGACGGTCAGATCGCCGCCTTTGGGCATGGCGTCTACAGCATTGACAAAAAGGTTCAGGAACACCAGCTCGATCTGGCCCCGGTCGGCGGCCAATATCGACGGAGCGGCGGTCAGAGTGCGATGGACCCGGATGTTTTTGTTCGTGCGCTGTACGACCTGCAGCGTCTCCTCGATGAGCGGATGCACGTCGATGGCGCTGACCACATATTTGCCCTTGCGGGCATAGCCAAGCAATTGGCGCGTCAGCGAAGCACCGCATTGAATCTGCTCTTCGATGCGCTTGAGCTTCTCCTGATGCTGTTCGATCGTTTCATCTTCCAGGCGCAGCAATGACACATTGGCCTGCATGCCCATGAGCAGGTTGTTGAAATCGTGGGCCACCCCGCCGGCCAGCGTGCCGATGGCCTCCATTTTCTGGGATTGGAATAGCTGGGCCTGCAGCCGGTCCTCCTCGGTGATATCTTTGGCAAAACCGATAATGCCCGTGATCCTGCCGTCGTCATCGGAATTGACGGCCGCCGTGAGGTCGAAAACTCCCTGTTCACCGTTCTTTTTCGGAAACTGCACAGTGTTTTCCACTGCCTTGGCCTGGCCGCGGATCAACTGACCGAACATCTCGTCGAGGGTGTCACGCTGCTCGGCAGTGAAGAGTGCGCTGAAAGGACGGCCGAGCAGATCCTTGCGGTCATGGCCCAAAATCGCCGTCCAGGCTGGGTTGACGTAGGTGATGGTTCCGGCATCATCAAGGGTGAAAATGATCACAGGTGCGTTTTCGCTCAGCGACTTGAAGCGCTCTTCGCTTTGACGCAAGGCATCCTGCGCCTTTTTCATCTCCGTGATATCCCTGAGGGTCACCAGGTGGCCGATCGGTTTTTCTTTGTACACCAGATGCGATATGGCGATCTGCAGGTACCGCTGGGGGGTGCGATGCTCCATCTGCATGAAGAGAGGCGGGGTTGCCTCTTTGAACCCATTGGTTTGGGGCAACTGCGGCCACCACGCAAGGGCCTCTCCGGCCGGCATGCCGATCAGTGCCGCTTGTTGCACACCCACCAGTTCGGCCGCTGCCGGATTGAGGTCCAGAATACGCTGGTGGTTATCCACAACGATGACTCCGTCGTTCATGTTCTGTATGACGATGTCTCGGGCAATGGGAACAATATCCAGCAGCCGGTAGCGTACGATACCCCACATTACGGATACCCCACTGATCGTAAAGGCAAAAGGTGTCAAATCCAGGCGAGGTGACGGAGCGGTGGTAAAAAGAAACAGCATGTTGCACACCCAGGGCGCCAGGGCTGCGATGAGCAGTGAGAGCCCCTGGCTGCGGTAGAGGCGCTGGGAGTCGATGGTCGAGCGGGCCAGGAATAGGAATCCTAAAAAGAGCAGCACATAGGAATAGACCGTGTGGACCCAGAACCAGATGCCGAATTCGCGCACCGGAATGAGCATGTTGTTGCCGCGATGCCACGTGATGTTCCGAAACATCAAATGGTGATAACCGTTGGTGGCGATCAGCAAGAGGGTCAGGGCGGGCACGATCGCCAGCAAAGCCAGGTGGCGCTTGCTCAGTCGGTGGATGCGGTTGGAGTAGTATAGCCCGAAGGTGAACCACGCCACGGGAATGGTGACAATGAAGAGGTATTTCAAGCTGCCGCTGAACAGCTTGATCGGCAGATCGTAGGAAATCACCTCGAAAATGCTCAAAAAGGCCCACATGCACACCGCGCCCATGAGCACGGCGAACGAATGGGTGCCAAGGGTCGGGCGGTTCTTGAGCACGGCGATAGCAAGGGCGGCGGAGATTCCCACTGCGCAGATCAGCAAAATGGCGTACGGGTGGTAGAAATAGGGCATGGCCTCTTTTAGAAAGCCCGTTGGACTTTGTCAAACCTAAAAAAGGCCATCACCGCAGGGGCCTATGCCACAGCGCGGGTCATCATCTCGGCCACCAGTCGGGAAAAGCGGGTCGGATTCTCCAGCTTGCCGCCCTCGGCCACTACGGCCAGGTCATAGAGGATCTGGCAATAATCCTTCAGGGCGGCGTTGCCGCGGTCGTTTTCAAACGAGGTCTTGATCTGGGCCATCACCGGATGGGCCATGTTTAGTTCCAGCACGCGCTTTACCTCGGGGGGCTTCTGGCCGGAGGCCTTGAGCAGCTTTTCCATATAGGCGCTCATGTCGTACTCCTCGCCCGCCAGACAGGCCACCGATTCGGTCAGGCGCGCCGATGCTTTGACCTCTTTGACCTTGGACTCCAGCTGGCCCTTGATAAAGCCGAACAAGGCATTGAACGCCTCTTTCTGTGCTTCGTCCACCTTGTCCAGGGCCAGCTCCCCTTTTTC
>JBAQGR010000492.1:0-12191 GCA_049287895.1 Desulfatitalea sp. | reverse complement strand
AAAGAATGGTTGGGGCGTGCAGCGGCGATTAAAACTCGAAACCGTTTTACGTAATTTTCTAATTATCCCTTACGATCATGAGATCTCCAAGGCCTACGCCCGCATTCTTGTTGAAAGACAACGTATTATGGGGCGGCCTATGTCCTTCAATGATGCCTGGATTGCCGCGTGCGCCATGCGCCATGCCGTGGCCTTGGTAACACATAACCTCAGAGATTTTGAGGGAATATCCAATCTTCAAATCATCTCGGAAGCATGATCCGTTTTCCCTTGTTCCTCTGCTCTATCGTGGGGATTAGCGTGGAACGGATACCGTTTAAGATTCATCCAAAATGTAAACCCAGGGTTTACAAATTCGCCTTTTTGCAGCGATAGTTTATGCAAAACAACAAAATTTTAAACCTTTGGTTTGCCAAACGCTTTCAATGCATATATAAACTATGCATTGAAAAGGTTTGATAAACCATGGCGACCCAACCCGAACCCTCCCTGGAACAGACATTGCCCGAAGGGCAGTTGGTGAACCGCGCCTGGCTGCGGGCGCGCGGCTTCAACCGGCCCCGGGTGGACTATGCCCTGCGGGCGGGCAAGCTGACTGCCGTGGCCCACGGCATCTACCGCCGGCCGGGGCCGGCACTCAAGTGGGAGCACGTGGTCTATTCCCTGAACCAGATGGGCTGCCCGGTGCATGTGGGCGGCCGCAGCGCCCTGGAGTTGCAGGGCATGGCCCATTACCTGCCCCTGGGCGAATCACAACGCATCGATCTTTACGGCGGGGTCAAGGTGCCCACATGGGTGCAAGCGTTTCAGGCTTCGTTTCAATTCATGATTCACACCCTGCGGTTGTTTGATCCGCTACCCGAGGTGGCTGTGCACCACCGGCCCTTCGGGGCCTGGGATTGGCCCATACCGTTCAGCTTGCCCGAGCTGGCCTTGCTGGAGCTGCTGGCCGGGGTGCGCCATGGGGCGGACTTCTCCATGGCCGACAAGTTTTTCGAGGCGGTGGTCAATCTGCGGCCAGATCTGCTACGCAATTTGTTGGGGACCTGCACCCAGGTCAAGGCCAAGCGGCTTTTCTTGTGGTTCAGCGATCGTCACGGGCATGCCTGGCGTCAGGCGTTGGACACCGAAGGAATCGATCTGGGCCGGGGCAAGCGGCTTCTGGTGAAGGGCGGCAGCTATGACGCCGCGTATCAAATAACAGTTCCCAGGGAGATGGCTGTCGGTGAAGAGCAACCTTTATACTGAACAGGTGCGCCTGCTGGTGGCGCTGTTGCCCGGCGTGGCCAAGCAGTCGTGCTTTGCCTTAAAGGGCGGCACGGCTATCAATCTGTTTGTGCGGGATATGCCGCGTCTGTCGGTGGATATCGATCTGGCCTATCTGCCGGTGGAGGATCGGGATACCAGCCTGGCCGCTATTGACCAGGCGCTTGGGGCCATTGCCGCCGATATTGAGCAACATATCCCGCGAACCGTCGTCCAGGCCTCGGTGCTCAAGGGCACGGGCAAGCGCTTCAAGCTGTTGGTGCGGCAGGAAGAGATCAGTGTCAAGATCGAGGTGACGCCGGTGTTGAGGGGCAGTGTTTTTCCGGCCGAGGCACGGCAACTGTCGGCCCGGGCCGCCGATGCCTTTGGTTTTGCCCGTCTGGCGGTGCTTAGCTTTGCGGATCTGTATGCCGGTAAAATCTGCGCGGCCCTGGACCGTCAGCATCCCCGGGACCTGTATGATGTCTATTGGCTGTTACGGCAAGAGGGCATGGACGAGCAATTGAAGAACGCTTTTCTGGTCTATTTGATGGGCCATAACCGGCCTATGGCCGAGTTGCTGGCGCCCCAGGTTCAGGATATTACGCCGCAGTATCATGCGGAGCTGGCGGGCATGGTGGATGTGCCGGTAGAACTTGACCAACTGCGGGAAACCCTGCCGGAATTGGTCCGCGTGATCCACACGGCCATGAGCGATGGGGACAAGCGTTTTTTGCTGGCCCTGAAACGCGGGGATCAGGATTGGCGGGATTTTGCCTTGCCCGAGGTGGCACGGCTGCCGGCCATTCAGTGGAAGATGCTCAACCTGGCGCGCATGCAACCGGTCAAGCGGCGGCAGGCGGCGGACAAGCTGGAAACCATTTTATTCGGATAGTGCCCATGTCTGAATACACCGAAGTCGAACAGCCCTTTTTACAACAGCTTGCTTCCTTGGGCTGGACCATCATCGACCAGGGCCGAGAGATCCCCCAGGACCCAGGCCGGAGCCTGCGCCAAACCTTTCGGCAATGGATTCTGCCGGATGTGTTTGCCGAGGCAGTTTCCGCCATCAACGACACGACGGCCGGTGAGCCATGGCTTACGCCAAAGCAGTTGCACGACCTGCACGACCAGATCCTGCGCCAACCCAATCGCACCCTGCTGGAGGCCAACGAGGCCGTTCAAAAACTGCTGTTCAAGGCCCAGGTGGATTGCAACGAGATCACCGGCGAGCAGGACCCGGTGGTCAAGCTGATCGACTTCGCCGAACCGGGCAACAATTACTTCCATGCCATCAACCAGTTCCGCATCGATACGCCGGGGTGCGTGAAGCAGTTCATCATCCCGGACATCGTCCTGTTTGTGAACGGCATTCCCCTGGCCGTGGTGGAGTGCAAAAAGGGCGGGCCCACCTGCGCCAACCCCATGCACGAGGCCTTCGAGCAGTTGCAGCGCTATATGAACCGGCGGGCCGCCGCCCAACAGCAGGGGTTGCGCGAGGGCGAGCCGCGCCTGTTCCACACGGCCCTATTGCTGATCCGTACCGGAGGGCTGCAAGCGGACTTCGGCACCATCACCTCGGGCATCGAGCACTTCTTTCCCTGGAAGACCCAGTGGCCCCAAAAGGATGAACCGGCCGACAAGACGGCCAAGGGCCTGAACCCGCAGCAGCAGCTCATCAACGGCATGTTGAGCAAACCGAACCTGCTGCATATTTTGCGGACCTGTTCGGTCTTCATGGACACGGACAGCGGGGCGCGCATCAAGGTGGTGTGCCGCTATCAGCAGTTCCGGGCGGCAGGCAGGATCTGCGACCGTTTGCGCCACGGCAAGACCCAAGCCGCAAAGAGCGGCGTGGTGTGGCACACCCAGGGATCGGGCAAGTCCCTGACCATGGTGTTTACGGCGCGCATGATGCGGGCTTCCAGGGATTTGAGCGATTACAAGATCGTGCTGGTCAACGACCGCATCGATCTGGAAGAGCAGTTGAGCAAGACCGCCACCCTGATCGGCGGCCGGGTCAACATGATCGAGAACACCAACGCCCTGCGCCGCCAACTTTCGCCGGACAGCTCCGATATCAACATGGTGATGGTCCATAAATTCCAGCAGCGCGAAGAGACGTTGAGCCTGAAGGTGGCCGAGGCCTTGGGCACCTACCAGGCCATGCCGTCGGGCAAGTCCTTCGGCGTGGTCAATGCTTCCGAGCGCATTCTTCTGTTGATCGACGAGGCCCACCGCACCCAGGGCTCTGATCTGGGGGATAATATCTTCGAGGCCTTTCCCAATGCGGTGCGCATCGCCTTTACCGGCACGCCGCTGATTACCGAGCGTCACGGGGAGAAAAAGACCTATAAACGCTTCGGCCAATATATCGACACCTACCGGTTGATGGATGCGGTCAATGACGGCGCCACGTTGCAGATACTCTACGAGGGCAAAACCGCCGATGCGGCCTTGAACGACAAGCACGGCTTCGAGACCGCCTTTGAGGATCTGTTCAAGGATCGCAGCGAAGAAGAGTTGCTGGCCATCAAGAAGAAGTACGGCGCCACCGGCGATATTCTGGAGGCCGAAGCGCGCATCCAGGCCATTGCGGCGGACATGGTGGATCACTACATCAGCCATATTCTGCCCAACGGTTTCAAGGCCCAGGTGGTGTGCCACTCCAAGCTGGCGGCCGTGCGCTATCAGGCCGCCATCCGGGAAGCGTTGCAGGCGCGGCTGGCCAGGGAGAAGGCGGCGGCCCAACCGGATCTGGATCTGAACCTGGATCTGATAAGGCGGCTGGCCTTTTTAAAGGCGGTGGTGGTGGTATCCAGCGACGGCACCAACGAGGCGGCCTATATCACCGAGGCACGCAAGGAGGCCAGGGCGTGGAGCGCGGTTGAAAATTTCTGCAAGCCCTTTGATATGGACGATCCGGATAAAACCGAAACCGGAATCGCCTTTCTGATTGTCTGCGACATGCTGCTGACCGGGTTTGACGCGCCCATCGAGCAGGTGATGTACATCGACAAAAGAATCCGGGAGCATGCCCTGTTGCAGGCCATTGCCCGCACCAACCGCGTCAGCAAGGGTAAAAAGCGCGGTTATGTGGTGGACTACATCGGCCTTGCCAATCATCTTACTGAAGCGTTGACCCTGTATGCGGCCACGGACGAACAGCAGGAACTGGCCGATGGTCTGAAAAGCATCACCTCCGAGGTGCCGGTGCTGGAAGAGCGCTATCAGCGCTTGCTGCAACTGTTTGCCCAAAACCGGGTGAAGCATGTGGATGAATTCGTGCAGGGCACATTACCCGGTGCGCAGGCCGATGCTGCGGTGGTGCACGCGGCGGTGACCCTGCTCAAGGATGAAAAGATCCGGGCCGATTTCGATGTCTATTTGAAGAAGCTTTTGATGAGCATGGATATCATTCTGCCCCACCAGGCCGCGCATCCTTACCGGGTGCCGGCCAAACGGTTCGGATATATTCTACGGGTGGCCAAGGAGCGCTATAAGGATACCAGCCTGGATCTAGGTGATGCGGGACAGAAGGTCAAAGCCCTGATCAACGAACATCTGATCAGCCTGGGCATCAACCCCAAGGTGCCGCCGGTGGAGCTGCTGGCCGAGGACTTTATTGAAAAACTGAATCAGCATGCGGCCGGCAACTTTGAGGCCAAGGCCAGCGAGATGGAGCATGCCATCCGCAAGCACTGCACGGTGCACCATGATGAAGACCCGGCGTTTTACAAGAGTTTATCCGAGAAGGTGGAAAAGCTGATCGAGCAGTACAAGGGGCAGTGGGAACTGCTGGCCGAGAATCTGGAAAAACTGCGCACCGAAGCCATTGCCGGGCGCGCAACTGGCGAAGAGGGCATGAGCAGGGAGGCCACCACCTTTTATGCCCATATTGCCAATGAGGCCTTTGCCGACGGCAAGGTGCCCGCCGCTGCCAAGGCCAAGATGAAGATTTTGATGGAAGCAATCGTCGATACCTTGCAAGAGAGCATCGGCAGCATCGATTTTTGGACCAATGCCGACAAGCAGAAGCGAACCCGCGGCGATATCAAGACGGCCTTGATGTTGACCGGCATCGAGGAGCTCAAACAGAAGCGCGAGCGGGTGGCGGTTGAAATCATGAAGCTGGCGAAAAACCGCCATGATGAACTGCTCAGGGGTAGTAAGGAATGAATGCGCGCCGCATAAAAGATATCGATTATCAATTGTTGCCCGGCACGGACCGCAAGACTACGGATATTGTCATCGAGCGCAACGGCGTTGTTACCGTGCGCCCGCCCAAGGGATTTACCCCCGACCAGGTGGATGCCGTGGTGGAGAGCAAGCGCATGTGGATCTACCGCAACCTGGCCGAATGGCGCGATTTGAACGCCACGGCGGTGGTGCGCGAATGGGTCAACGGCGAAAGCTTTCTTTACCTGGGGCGCTCCTATCGCTTGGCGCTGGTGGCCGAACAAGATGATGATTTACTTTTAAAAGAGGGGCGTTTCCACCTGAAGCGCGCGTTGATCGCGCAGGGCGGCGAAGCGGCCGCCAAGCATGCTTTTGAAGCCTTTTACCGTGAAAAAGGCGAACGGCGCATTCGCGGACGGGTGGCCTATTATGCCCCCAAGGTCGGGGTTCAGCCATCGGACACAGCCGTTAGGGACTTGGGGTATCGCTGGGCGAGCTGCACCAATAGCGGCGCCCTCGCCTTTCACTGGAAGTGCATGATGGCACCGCCCAAGATCATCGACTACATGGTGGTCCATGAGTTGTGCCATCTGCGCCGGCGCAACCATACGGATGCCTTCTGGAATGAGGTGGACAAGGTGATGCCGGATTACAGTGAACGCAAGATGTGGTTGCGAAAGCACGGGGCAGGGTTGGATTTGTAAGCACCGGTGGAAGCGGCACGTACGATCGTCACAATTCAATATGAATACCCGCATCCATGAGTTCACCGACGGCAGGGATGCGGCGCTCACATAGAAAGCAAACCAATGGAGTCACCATCGGCCACGGAATGCGAACCGCTCGCCAAGCGACAGGAAAAGAAGAGAGCCGAACAGCTTTCGCAGTTGAAATCCGAACTGAAGCAAAGATTAAGCACGAGAACGCAACCCAAATTCAAATACACGCCGCCGCGATATGACGAGGTCTTCCTTAAAGGCTTGCAACAACTCGATGCCTTGGCAGGCGAAAGCATTTCTTCCGGTGATTATCTGGCATCATTTCCAGATTGCATTTAGAAGTCAAAGGCGAGGTCCGACCCTGCAAGTTAACCTCACACCTCACGTCGCATAATCGCAGGACATGTCTGATGGGTGAAGATTTTAAGTTTAATCCCGACGGATTTCACGCCTAAGCCGGCGGATACCGGACCGCTATTTCCGCAGATTCCGTTAAAATCGCCATTGAAGATCTGGAGCCGAGAGTTAAACCTTAAACCGGATCAACGAACGGCAGGTTTGCCTCCTTGGCGGATCTGATGGGCGCCGACATCAAGCCTTTCATGATCCATCGGCGGGTATCGGCCGGATCGATCACCGCGTCGATTTCCAGGTAGGAGGCCATGTTGACGGCTTTGCCGCGATCATAGAGCTGGGCCAGTAATTTGTTAAAGAGCGCTTCCCTTGCTTGCGGGTCCGTTTGGGCTTCGAGCTCCTTTTTAAAACCGGCCTTGACCGCGCCTTCGAGCCCCATGCCACCAAATTCACCGGTGGGCCAGGCGGCGATAAAGACAGATTCGTGGAAGCCGCCCTTTGCCATAGCCATGGCGCCAAGGCCATATCCTCTGCGGGTCACAACCGAAAAATAGGGTACCGCTAAATGCGAGCCATGCACAAACATACGGCACACGTGGCGCACCTGGGCGCGCGTCTCGATGTCCGGTCCGACCATGAATCCGGGCGTATCGATCAGGCTCAGGATCGGGATACCATGCACATTGCAAATTTGCATCAGGCGGGCCGCATTGTCGGCATCCTCGGCTTCGATCGCGCCGGCCATGTGTTGGCAATTGTTGGCGATGATACCGAACGGCTTGCCTTCGATACGAATGAAACCCGTGATCATGCCGGGTCCATAATCGGGGCGAAGCTCCAGGAATGAGTCGACATCCGCGATGCCCTTTATGACCAGCCGCATATCATAGACCCGCCGGCGATTTTCAGGAATAATAGTACGCAGAGGATTCGGGTCCGGCGCTTGCCAATCCTTTACAGTGCCCTGAAAATAGGAGAGGTATTTTTTGGCCACCACCACTGCGGCCACATCGTCCTCGACCGCAATATCGACCACACCGTTATTCGTCTGAACATCGATGGGACCGACCTCCTCGGGTCGGAAGACGCCCAGCCCGCCCCCTTCGATCATCACCGGTCCGCCCATCCCGATGTTGGAATTCCTGGCGGCAATAATCACATCGCAGCATCCCAACAAGGCCGCATTCCCGGCAAAGCAGGGCCCGGATACGATACCCACCAACGGTGCCTTGCCGCTGAATCCTCCGAACATCGCAAAAGTAGACAAGTCCAGACCGGCGATGACGACACCACCGGCATCCACATCACCGGGTCTTCCGCCACCGCCTTCGGCGAACAACACCAGGGGAATTTTCTGCTCATGGGCCAGCTTTAACATGCGGTCCAACTTTTTGTGACTGAAGAAACCTTGAGTGCCGGCCAGCACCGTGTAGTCATATGCCAACACCAGGCAGCGAGAATTTTCTTCTCCAAACAGCCCGCCATTGACCGACCCAATCCCGGCGATAAGGCCATCAGCCGGCGTTTTGACCCTTAGTTCTTCTTCGGTCCTGCGCGTGCGCTGCGCGGCTATGGCCAGGCCCCCATACTCGATGAAACTGCCGGGATCACAAAGGTCTTCCACATTGGTGCGCGTGGTGCGCTGGTTCTTCTTCTTTCGGCGAGCCACCGCATCCAGCCGGTTTTCGTCAAGACCGCAAGAAGTGCGCTTGATCAGCTCGGCGAGCTCAGGTCGAATGGGGTCATTATTCTCTGGATTCTCTTTGCTTGGGGTACTCATGATCAAAAGCCTCCTGCAATAGTTCGAATAACAAATCCGGTGGAAAGACTTAATTACTTCCCGCCATATTCCTTTTTAACCTGCCCGCGATCGATGGTGCCATCCTTTTCGGGGTAGAGCAGCGCATTGCGGCAGATGCTGTGCCTTTATAAAATCAACCGCTGCGGATCACACTTCTCCCGCAGAATCTTCAACTCCTGGGCTGAGGGCGGCGCGACCGGCCGGGCGCGGGAAACGTCGACGGCAAACTCCATCTGATTCAAAATCGTTTGGGGGTCGATACCCGGGTAGTATCCGTCCAGATACATCTCCTTGGTGTCGTCGTCAAAGCGCATGATTGCCAGATTGGTGACCACGCACTGGGGCCCGCCGGCGGGCAAGCCGGCTTTTCTTCGGCCGTCGGGACCGTCCAGATGCCCCGGACTGGTCAGATAGTCCAACTGCTTCACGAACTTTCTCTTTTCGTGCTGCATGAAGATCATGCTGCGCGGCACGAAGGAGGCCACGTCGCAGCCGCCGCCGCTGCCTGAAAAGCGGGTGGTGGGAGAAAAGTAATCGCCGATGACGGTGGAGTTGAGGTTGCCGAACGTGTCGATCTGGGCCGCGCCCAGGATACCAAGCACCAGGGGACCGGTGATCCTGTTCTGCATGGTGGCGAACGCCTCCAGCAAACCGCCGTTGGCCGCGGTATGGTACATCACGCGCGAATCGGCCACCGCCAGGGGGATCTCTTCGAGTCGGGCGTCGATGGCGCCGGTCTCGAAGAAAATGACGCATTCGGGCGCGTGGATATTCTTGGCGGCCATGGCGGCCAGCATCGATATGCCGGTGCCGCAGAAAACGATATCTTCGTTCTTGATCTCCCTTGCGGCCGCCACCGCCATCATCTCTTTCGAGGTGTATTCCATTGCTCTTCTCTCCGATCAGCGTCGGTCCAGGTTTGTGGCATAGCCGGTACGCGGATCGGCCTGGATCTTGGCGAGCCGTTCGGGGCCGACCCGTTCGAGCAGGGCCTGGTGATCGGGCACGGCGCGGATATGGCCCAGATAAGCATCAAATAGTCGATCGTCCTTAGCGGCGTTGGCGTACTCTTTCAAATAGATCGGATCGTAGTCGTAGTAATTGTAGCATGCCGTGGGATAGGCCCCATAGGGCACGTGAACCACGGCATCCACATGAATGAAGGGAATTTGATTCTGATCCGAATGGACACGCAGCGCTTCGGCCTCCACCAGTTGTTCGCAGGTCACGATCAGGCTTTTGGCTGCTTTGGCCTGTTCGACATCGGCGAAGGTGAGCCCCTGCATGCGGCAATTGCCACGGTGGTCGGCCGTTTGGACATGGATGATGGTGACATCGGGGTTGATCGCCGGCACCAGAACCACCTTGTCGGCATCGCCCCAGCCGTGGAAGGGGTTGTCCATCACGATCAGCTTTTGATCCGGGATCTTCGGTTCGGCCCGCCGCATCTCTTTGGAAAAGCCCCACTTGTCTACGATGTCCGTGCCCAGGGATGATCGCGTGGGTAAAAAGGGCACGCCCATGGCACCGGCCAGGAAGCGCAAGGTCATCTGATAGTTGGAGTAATCTTCGATCTGAATGGCGCCCTCCTCAACCGCCTTTCTGAAGCGGATGCAGGTGGCGGCGAATTTGCCGGTGCCTCCATAGGCGATCTCTACTCGCGCGACGCATCCCGCGCCGATCAGCTCGTCGACCCCCTGACCGTTGGAGTGCACGTAGAGGTGAAGATCTTTGATCTTCTGCCGCATGATTTCGTACACGGCGGCCATGGGATTACGGCTGAGCGTAAAGCCGCCGATGGCCAGATGGCACCCGTCGCCAACGAATGTGCCGACCGCCGCTTTCAAGCTCATGACCTTGTTTTTAGCGAGTTTGGTCACTGCTATTCCTTCCCACCCCTTCCAGGGTCCAACGGTACAATGTTCCGGTCCAAGGGGGCGGGCAAGGGTCGCAGTCTGGCCAGGGCGCGCACGCCCCACACCACGACGATGGCCAGCACGATGCGCGGGAAGATGATCCAGGCCGCCGGAACGCCGATGGCCACAAACAGCAGCGTATCTTCCAGCAACGAGTGATTGATGGCGATGTGGTAATTGAGTCGATTGGCATCGACCGCCGAGATTTCCTTGCGTTCCACCGCCTCGATCATAACGGCCGACCCATACGCCAAACCCAGGATCTGGGCCACCAGCCACAAAAAAGAACTCTCTCTGGAGAGCCCCAGGATGCGCATCAGGGGCGCGAACACGCGCGATAGGATGTCTATGATTTTGAACTCTTTCAAAATATTTTGCAGAATCATCAGGCCGGTGACGATCAGGGTGATCTTCAGAACCAGCCATCCGGCACTGACGAGCCAGTTGGCGAGCAAGGCACCCAGATGGGCGAACGCGACGCTGTGCTGTGCCGCCCGGCCGGTGCCGATGTGCTCCGGCAAAAGGGTATTGAGCGCAATGGCCGCCACGAAAGAGGCGCTCAGTCGCAGCAAAAGCATGCGGACGGCCGAAGATCGGGTTTTCCTTTGAATGACCGTTTCCACCGGCAAGTTATGCGATATCAGGCACATTAGCGCAAGGATGGTGATTTCGCGCATGCCCAGCGGCAAGTTCGCAATGACGGCGATGGCTGCATAGATATTCAAAAAGACGCTGGTGATAAAGACAATGGCCGCTTCGCCGGGAAGGCCGATCAGCGAAAAGGCCGGGGTGAGCACGCCGGCCAATCGGGCGATCAGGCCCCAATGGTGTAGCAGGCTCACGGCCAGACTGATGGGCAGCATGATTTTCAAAAGCCACCCAACCAGCTTGAACGCTTTGGGCAGCGCCGTTCGGATGCTGTCGGATATGCGTTTGGATATCGTGTTCATTGGGTGAGATGTGCCCCAGCAAGGATATGTATCAACGTCCGCACCCTTTAGGTGCAGGCTTCGTCTTGGCAACGATCATTTTTCGCCGAATTGTCCGCCTTTGTCCATAAAAAAGAAAACAGATGAATCGTTGCTAAAACCCAATTGAAATAGTGATGGCCCTTGACACTACTGAACGTCCATTAGTAAATAAACGAGCGTAAAAGATAAACCTCGGCAACCCGCCGAGAGCAATTCCCAAACCCGTTCCGTAACCGCCGCATCGATCGGCTGCGGCCTCTGCATGCAAAAGGAGCACGGTATGAAAAGAATCGTCATGGTGGCCCTGGCATTAATGCTGTTTACCGCCAACGCGTACGCAGAGGGTGCCAAGGTGGTCATCGCCACCGGCGGTATCGGCGGCGTTTACTACTACTATGGAACCCAAATATCGGAAATACTGAGCAAGAACAACATCGCCAGCGCCACCGCCATGCAGACCGCCGCTTCGGTGGACAACATGCTGCTGCTGCGCGACAAGAGCGATCCGGGCAAATCCTCCTTCTATGTGGGTACCGTGCTTCCCGACACGGCCTATTTTACGGTGACCGGCAAACATGAAAAATTTGCCGAAAAACCGGCCAAGGCAACAATCCTGTGGATGATGTACCCCAACTATCTGCACATCGTGACCACCGACAATGCCGGCATCGCTAAGCTGGCCGATCTCGACGGCAAGCGCGTCTCCACCGGGGCCCCGGGGTCCGGAACCGAATTTACCGCCCTGAACCTGCTCAAGGCCGCCAATATCGACCCCAACAAATTCAGGAAATGGGAAAAGCTGGGCGCCAAGGAGTCCGACGAGGCCCTGGCCAACGGAACCCTGGATGCCTATGTCTGGTCCGGCGGGCTGCCCACCGGCTCCATCGTCGAATTGGCCAACACCCTGCAGAGAAAAGGAACCAATCTCTTCATCGTTCCCTTGCCGGACAGCGACCCTGGCGTGGCCGCTTTCAAAAAAGAGTTTGCCGGTCTGGTGGACAGCCAG
>JBAQGR010000491.1:0-3057 GCA_049287895.1 Desulfatitalea sp. | reverse complement strand
GCCCGGCCGCTGCCGATCATTTCGGTTTGCAATTCATTGCGCCGCCTTTGCCGCTTGAAGTGAAACAGCTCCCGCTCCTTTTCGGCCAGGCGGACGTTGTCGGTGATGTCGGTGAGGGTTTCGGCATGGGCAAACAAACGGCCCTGGCGGTCGTAGATCGGGCGGATATCGCCCAGGAACTGGCGCGCCTGGCCTTCCACGGCCAACTCCAGCTCGACCGGCCCCTTGGCGCCCAGCGGCAGCAGCGGCGAGGTCCGGCCGCAATGCAGAGCCGAACTCTCGGCGCTGCCGAACATGTAGCGCCCGTTTTGATCGAAGATCGACACGCAATCCCGGATACCGAAAAGGATACTCTGGAGCATCCGCTTTTCCTTTTCCAGGTCGTCGCGCATACGCTTCTGTTCGCTGATATCCACCAGCAGGATATTGACCGACTTCGGACGCCCGCTGCCATCGGTGTTGAGCGACAGGTGAAACAGCACCGGGATCTTTTCCCTGTCGCGGGGCCCATAGACGTAGAGTTCGAATTGGACCGATTTGCGCCCCTCCTTGAGAAGTCCGACATGGTGTTCCACCATTTGGATCTCTTCCACGCTGATCAGCGTACGCACATCCCGGCCGATCAGGTTCGTGCGGCTGGCGCCGGCGAACTCGAGAAAGGTATCGTTGACATCCAGGAGGATGAAATCGAAATCGGTCAGCCAGTAATTGATCTTCAGGTCGTCCAGGATGCGTTTCAGGTTGACGTTGTCATGGGATGTCATCAGACTCGGGGGCATGGGGGCGTCGCTCCGGATATTTCAACTTTGTTTCGGTAATGTTTCGCTTGTTTCATTGGTGTTAAGCATAAATTGAAACATGGACTGCTGTCAATCGATCGCTTCCATCCATTTTGCCATGAATATCAACGTTAAAATCTATAGGGTGCTTTGGCATCAACCTTGAAAGGAAATATAAAGAGAGGCGCACCCCCAAAGGAGGCAGGCGACACCATGCATGTGATCGAAACCCGCATCGACACCCAATCGGATGCCTACAGGAAGAATTATGAGGCCATGGCGGCCCGGGTGGCCGAGCTTTCCACGGAATTGAACCGGGCGATGAACGAACGCCCGGACAAGGACCTGAAGCGACTGGTCGCGGCGGGCAAACTGCCGACACCCAAGAAACTGGAGCTGCTGCTGGACCCCAACACCCCCTTTCTGGAGATCGGGCCGCTGGCCGCCAGGGGGATGTACGACGGCAAGGTGCACAAGGCCGGCATGATCATCGGGATCGGCCTGGTCGCCGGCCGGGAAGTACTCGTATCGGTCAACGACCCCAGCATCAAAGGGGGGGCCTCCTATCCCATGAGCGTGAAGAAATCCTTGCGCAGTCAGACGATCGCCATGGAGAATCGGCTGCCCATGGTGAACCTGCTCGATTCGGCGGGCGCCTTTCTGCCGTTGCAGTCCGAGATTTTCCCGGATGTGGATGACGGCGGGCGCATCTTTTACAACCAGGCGCAGATCAGCAAGCTGGGCATCGCCCAGATCACGGCCGTCATGGGATTGTGCACGGCCGGCGGCGCCTATATCCCGGCCATGAGCGACGAGGTGGTCCACGTGAAGGACCACGGCGCGATCTTCCTGGGCGGCCCGCCGCTGGTGAAAGCCGCCACCGGCGAGGAGGTCACGGCCGACGAACTGGGCGGCGCGGAGGTGCACTGCGCCGAATCGGGCGTGTCCGATTACTTCGCCGAAGACGACGCCCACGCCATCGAGATCGTGCGCCGGTTGGTGGCCAACCTGCCGGACACCCCCAAGGCCCGCCTGACCACCCGCGATCCCCGTCCGCCGCTCTACGATCCGAAGGAGATCTACGGCATCGTGCCCGGGGATATCTCCGAAGCCTACGACATCCGGGAGGTCATCGCCCGCATCGTGGACGGCAGCGAGTTCATCGAGTTCAAGGAGATGTACGGGCCGACCCTGATCTGCGGCTTCGCCCACATCCACGGCTACCCGGTGGGCATCCTGGGCAACAACGGCATTCTGTTTTCCGAAAGCGCCCTGAAGGGCACCCAGTTCATCCAGTTGTGCGACAAGCGCCAGATTCCCCTGGTGTTCCTGCAGAACATCACCGGCTTCATCATCGGCTGCGACTACGAGCGCACCGGCATCACCAAGAACGGCCACAAGATGGTCAATGCGGTGGCCACGGCCACCGTCCCGAAATTCACGGTCATGGTGGGGGCTTCGTTCGGCGCCGGTAACTACGCCATGTGCGGAAGGGCCTACGGCCCCCGCTTTTTATGGACCTGGCCCAACCACCAGATCGGGGTCATGGGCGGCCGGCAGGCGGCCGACGTGCTGATCACCCTGCAAAACGACCAGCGCGCGCGCGCCGGGCAGCCGCCGATGACCGAAGCGGAAGTCGCATTCATCCGGGAGCCGGTCATGGCCGCGGCCCTCAAAGAGGGCAATGCCTATTACAGCAGCGCCAACCTCTGGGATGACGGCATCATCGATCCGGCCAAGACCCGCGATGTCCTGGGGCTGGGCATTTCCGCGGCCCTCAACGCGCCGATTCGCAATGATGTGCACGGCTACGGCATTTTCCGCATGTAACACCAACCCATGGGGAACCGCATGTTCAAGAAAATTCTGATTGCCAACCGCGGGGAGATCACGGTGCGCATCATGCGCACCTGCCAGGAAATGGGCATCGCCACGGCGGCCGTCTATTCCGACGCGGACAAGCATGCTCTGCATGTCCTTACGGCCGACGAGGCGGTGCATATCGGACCCTCCGAACCCTCCAAAAGCTATCTGAATATCGACGGCATCGTCGCCGCGGTCCGCCGGACCGGAGCCCAGGCCGTTCACCCGGGCTACGGCTTTCTGGCTGAAAATGCCGATTTCGCCGAGCGCTGCGAGCGGGAAGGGATCGTTTTCATCGGCCCGCCGGCCCAGGTGATCCGAAGTCTGGGGGATAAAATCACGGCGCGCCAAATCATGCAGAAGAGCGGCGTGCCCATCATACCGGGCATGCTCGAGGCAGCCCACGACCCTGCCG
>JBAQGR010000490.1:0-5791 GCA_049287895.1 Desulfatitalea sp. | reverse complement strand
CCTCATTACGCTTCGTCCAGCTCGTTTTTCAAATCGCGCGTCATCAGCGAAAAGAGCGCCTCTTTGGGGGAGAGATCCTCATATAGGATTTGGTACACCGCATGGGAAATAGGCATCTCCACCTGTAGGCGCCGCGACAAATTATAGAGCGACTGGGCTGTTTTCACCCCTTCAGCCACCATTTTCATGTCGCCGATGGCATCCACGAGCCGCATCCCCTGGCCTATCTTTTTGCCCACCGTATGATTGCGGCTCAGGTCGCCGGTACACGTCAGCACCAGATCGCCCAGCCCGGCCGATCCGGTAAAGGTGCGCGGATTGGCGCCCATGGCCCGCCCCAAGCGCCTGATTTCTGCCAAGCCCCTGGTAATCAGAGCGGCCCGCGTATTGAGCCCCAACCCCAACCCATCGACGATGCCCGCGGCGATGGCAATGACATTCTTCACCGCGCCGCCCAGTTCGACCCCCACGACATCATCGTTGGTATAGACCCGGAACGAAGGGGTAGCAAAGACCCGCTGCACTATCTGGGCGCACGCCAAATCCCGGGCTGCCACCGTCACCACGGTCGGTACCCCCCGGGCCACCTCGCTGGCGAAACTCGGTCCGGAGAGCACCGCGTACCGATCCGGCGAGAGGTTGGGCAGTGTCTCGCGAAGCACGCCGGACATGGTCAACTGGGTTTCGTTTTCGATGCCCTTGCTGGCCGATACCACAATGGCGCC
This sequence comes from Desulfatitalea sp., assembly GCA_049287895.1. GTDB lineage: Bacteria > Desulfobacterota > Desulfobacteria > Desulfobacterales > Desulfosarcinaceae > Desulfatitalea. The sequence goes on along the minus strand of JBAQGR010000490.1, from coordinate 5,066 downwards.
CGCAGCAAGGTGTGCCGCCATCCGGGTGGACACAACCCGCATGACGTGCGAGGGAACCACGATGAGCACCAGGTTCTTATCGCGCACAACGGCGGTCAAATCGCTGGTCGGCCTCAGCTTTTCGGATAGAACGATGCCGGGCAGGTAGGTGGGGTTTATGCGCTGCTCCTCAATCTGCCGGCACACTTCCGCCTCGAAGATCCACCAATCGACGGCGTACCCTTTCAGTGCCAGCAGATTGGCCAGGGCGGTGCCCCAGCTGCCGCCACCCACCACCCCGATGCGCTCGTTCATATGCTCTTTTTCCATGTCCATCGATCTGCTGTTCCGTTATTCTTCGTCACCGGGAAGTTCCGGCCCCTCGTCTTCCTCTTTTTCTGCCAGACTGGCGGCACTGACTACGCGTTCACTGCTCTCCATGCCGATAAGCCGCACTCCCTGGGTATTGCGACTGATCACGGAAACGTTGCTCACCGGCATGCGGATGATCTTGCCGCGATCCGTGACCAGCATGATATCGTGCTCCTGTTCGACCTCCAGGATGCCCACCACCTGGCCGTTGCGCTCATTGGTCTTGATGGTGATCACCCCTTTGCCGCCACGCTTGTGCACGGGGTATTCGTCAATGGTGGTACGCTTGCCGTACCCGTTTTCCGTAACGGCGAACAGAGTCTGACCGTAACGGACCACCTCCATGCCCACCAGGCGGTCCGCCGCGGAAAGGCTCATACCACGTACCCCCCGGGAAACACGGCCGCTGGGCCGGATGTCCGATTCGTGAAAACGGATCGATTTGCCCGTGGCCGACCCCAGGAAAACATTTTGGGTGCCATCGGTGATGCGCACCGCGATCAGTTCATCGCCCTCGGCCAGCCCCAGGGCGATGATGCCGCCGCTGCGAGGCCGCGAAAAAGACATGATATCGGTCTTTTTCACCGTTCCGGCCTTGGTGGCCATCAGCACATAGTGTCCCGGCTCGAACGACGGCACAGCCAGGACCGTCGTCATGTGTTCACCTTCCTCGAAATTGAGAAGATTGACGATGGCCTTGCCCCGGCTGGCGCGGCCGGCCTGAGGGATGTCGTAGACCTTGCACCAGTAAACCTTGCCCCGATTGGTGAAAAAAAGAAACGTATGGTGGGTCGAGGCGATGAACAGATGGGAGACGAAATCCTCCTCTTTCATGCCCATGCCGGTCTTGCCCTTGCCGCCGCGTCGCTGGGACTGGTAGAGCGTGATGGGATTGCGTTTGATGTAGCCCGAGCTGGAGATGGTCACCACCATATCCTCTTCCATGATCATGTCTTCGATGGTCAGCTCCCGGGTGCTCTCCACGATCTCGGTCCTGCGCCGGTCTCCGAACTGCTCTTTGAGCATGTTCAGCTCGTCCTTGATCAGTCCGAGCACGATCTGTTCGCTGCCCAGGATCTCTTTGAAGCGTTCGATCTCCTTGAGCACGGCCAGATAATCTTCGATGATTTTCTCACGCTCCAGACCGGTCAGACGCTGCAACCGCATGTCGAGAATGGCCTGGGCCTGGATGGCCGACAGGCCGAAAGTGGCGATCAAGCGCTCCTTGGCTTCGGGCGGAGTCTTGGATTGGCGGATCAGTTGAACCACGGCATCCAGGTTGTCCAGGGCTATTTTGAGCCCTTCCAGGATGTGGGCCCGCTCTTGGGCCTTTTTCAAATCGTAACGCGTACGCCGGATGATCATCTCTTTGCGATGCTCTACGAAATGGACCAGGATCTCTTTGAGGGTCAGCACTTGCGGCCGCTGCCGCACAACGGCCAGGAAGATGATGCCGAAACTGTTCTCCATCTGGGTGTGTTTGTACAATTGGTTGATGATCACCCCTGCTACGCTTCCCTTTTTCAGCCCCATGGCGATGCGCATGCCCTGCCGGTCCGATTCGTCGCGCACGTAGCTGAGGCCCTCAAGCACCTTCGCTTTCATCAGTTCGTCGATCTTTTCGACTAAGCGTGCCTTGTTGACCTGGTAGGGGATTTCGGTCACCACGATGGTTTCGCGTTCACTGCGGTCTTTCTCGACCATGATGCGCGCCCGCACCCGAATGATACCGCGGCCGGTGCGATAGGCCTCCACAATTCCGTGGGTACCGTAAATGATACCTCCAGTCGGGAAATCGGGACCGGGGATATATTGCATCAATGCATCGCAGGAGATATCGGGCTGGTCGATCAGGGCGCAGGTGGCGTCCACCACTTCAGAAAGATTGTGGGGCGGAATATTGGTGGCCATGCCCACGGCGATGCCCGATGATCCGTTGATCATCAATGTCGGCACTTTGGCCGGCAATACGGACGGTTCAGTCAGCGATTCATCGTAGTTGGGCAGAAGCTCGACCGTCTCTTTGTCCAAGTCTTCGAGCATCTCATGCGCCAAACGGGTCATGCGCACTTCGGTATAGCGCATGGCCGCCGGCGAATCACCATCGACGGAGCCGAAATTACCCTGGCCGTCCACCAGGGTGTAACGCATGGAGAAATCCTGGGCCATGCGCACGATGGTGTCATAGACCGCGGTATCTCCGTGGGGATGATATTTACCGATGACATCGCCGACGATGCGCGCCGATTTCTTATAGGGTTTGTTGAAATCATTTTTCAGCTCGCGCATGGCGAACAGAACCCGCCGGTGTACCGGTTTGAGTCCGTCGCGCACGTCGGGCAACGCCCGACCGATAATGACGCTCATGGCATAGTCGAGATAGGATTTCTTCATCTCCTTCTCGATGCTCACCACGGGCTGCGAATTGGTTGTCGTCATTGCCTCACCTTCCGTATCTTATCCATCGATCCATATCCATTCGAGAAGTAGTGGTTGCGTTATAAAATTACGGGGGGTCCTGCGCCGGGCGGGACTCGACCACCTGTTGGTAATTGGCCCGGTAGATCTCAGCCAGGGTTAGAAAAGCGGTCACCACCAACGGTCCATAGATAATGCCTAAGATACCGAACAACTTGAGGCCGCCGAGAATGGCAAAAAAAACCAGCAAAGGGTGCATCTCCACCTGCTGTCCCACGAAGTGAGGTTTGAGCACGTATTCAGCCCCAGCGGCGACCACATAAAAAACGAGGAAGAAAATGCTCAGGCCAACGTTTCCTTTGAGAAAGAGATAGGCCGACATGGGCACCAGGAGCGAGCCGATCCCGATAATAGGGATAAAGGCCAAAATCCCCATGACCACCCCCAACAAGAAGGCCGACTGAATACCGAATACCCAAAAGAGTATCCCCCCCAGGCCGCCCTGAATGATGGCGACCAGGCCGTTGACTATCAATATGGCCCCGGCCATCTCCTTGAACTTGACGATCAGCGTGTGCTCCTGATCATTGGGAAGGGGGGAAAGGTCGCTGATGTAGGCGATCAATCGCTCTCCGTCCAACAGCAGAAAATAGACGACCAGCAGCATCAGGAAGAAATTGACTAAAAAGGCCAAGGTATTGGAGGCAACGTCCCTGGCCTGTTCGTAGAGAAACAAGCCGACGAACTTGACAATGCCCGATACGGCGTTCTTGATCTCATCGCCGGTCAAACTGTAGTTGAAGTTGGCCAGCAGCGCATTGGCGCGATCCAGAATTCTTGTATCGTGGAGAAGGGTGTTGATTTGATCGTTCAGCACCGCTCCCTTGGCCATCTGATAAAGTTCCAGTGCCTGCTGGGCCAGGCTGCCCACAAAAAATACGGTGGGCACGAAAAGTACCAAAAAAAGTAAAAAGCAAGTAGTAAAAGCAGCGATGGAGCCCCTGATTTTTGGGTGTTTGCGGATAGCCCGGTAGAGCGGAAGGCAAATGCTGCTGACCACGGCCCCTAGAACCAGGATGGAAAGAAAGGGCAAAAGCAACCATCCGAGTATAAAGGCCGTGCCGATGAAGCAGGCCAGGAAGAACCAGAGTATGGGATTGCGGGTGTTCAAATCACCCATGACGGCTCCTCGGAACGCATCGACTCAGGAAGCGGCCGGCCACGCCAAATAGCGAACAGGCCGTCTTTGACCCTTGCGCCGAATCCCAACCTCGGTCTGCCGGGGTATCCGAATAGCACGCATCGGGATAGGCACCTACCGGCTGACCAACGCGCCGGCTGTCACCAATAGGAGCGTTTCATAAATCCACATGGGGGTCAGACTGCCGAAAATGGCATAGACGATGCCCCCGCCCACGATCGCCGGTACGGCGCAGAAGACCAGTATAGCCAAGCGTCGACTCGTATCCATGGCTGATGATGTCCCCGTTCTATTTGAATATTTAAATTCAACCGCTCAACACCGGCGCCCGCGATGGTGCGCAGCGGTGAGCCCGCGGACGACGACCACTTTATATGGGTTCCCCGCTCAATTCCCACCACGATCGATAGTAGGCCGTTATTAACAATAACTGTCCTGAATGTAAAGCGAAAAACCCGGCGCCGGCCATCTCAATTCCAGGAGATTTAGCTACGCTCGATCACCATGGCCATCCCCATGCCGCCGCCAATGCACATGGTGATCAAACCGGTGTCGTATCCCTTACGCCGCATCTGATTCATGCCGCTGATCATCTGCCGCGCGCCGGTGGCGCCGATGGGATGCCCGAGCGAGATGCCCGAGCCCAGTTCATTGGGCTTATCGGTCGCGATGCCCAACTCCCGCATGCAGGCAATGGCCTGGGAGGCGAAGGCTTCATTGAGTTCGATCATCCGGATATCATCGATGGTCATGGCAGCGGCCTTGAGGGCTTTGCGCACGGAGGGAATTGGCCCCAGCCCCATGTAGGCCGGATCGAGGCCGCCGGAGGCGAACGAGCGGATGCTCACGATGGGCGTTAACCCCATGGCCGCGGCGCGCTCGGCATTCATCAGCACCACAGCGCCGGCACCGTCGTTGATCCCCGAGGCATTACCGGCCGTCACCGTGCCGTCCTTTTTGAAGGCCGGCTTCAGCTTGGCCATCTTGGCCATGTCGGTCTCCATGGGCCGTTCGTCGGTATCCACCACTGTGTCGCCTTTGCGGGTCTGGATCGTCACCGGTACGATCTCCTGGGCAAAGATTCCTCCCTTGATGG
>JBAQGR010000489.1:0-1803 GCA_049287895.1 Desulfatitalea sp. | reverse complement strand
GGGCGCAGGGCGGCCGTAGGACAGACGTGGCTGCACGCCACGCAGTTGTACTGGCAACCGCTGGTGCCGACGCGGAAATCGAGCATGGGAGCCCACAATCCCTCGAACCCGCTTTGCAGGCCGGCCGGATGGATCACGTGGGTCGGGCAGATGCGCATGCACTGGCCGCACTTGATGCAGCGGGCCAGGAAGTCGGCTTCGGCCAGGGCGCCGGGCGGACGGATCACGGCCGGGTTCCAGGCCGCGGCCGTGGCGCCTTCCAAGCGTAACATGGGCACGGCGGCCAGTCCGACGGTCAGGCTCGTGAGCACCTGGCGCCGCGTGATATCGGGCGTCGCGCTTTCGCCGTCCGCCGCCGGCCCCGTGTGGTAGCCGAGCATGTCGTGGCGGCATGGGTCCAGGCAGTTCAAGCAGAGCACGCATTCGCTGGTGCGGATCGCTTCGGCGGGCGCGCAGGCCCCTTCGCAATCCCGTTCGCACTGCCGACAGTCGGCGCAGCGGTTCTCCTTTTTGCCGATGCGCCACACACTCCAGCGGCTGAACAGACCCAACAAGGCGCCCGTTGGGCAGACAAAGCGGCAGTAAAAGCGCGGCACCCGCAGGCAGAGCAGCGTGAAAAGCAGGAAAAGGGCGCCGATCAGCGCCGTGCCGGGGTAGCCGTGGGATGCGGCGGAAAGCACTTCCAAGGGGCCGTCGGCCAGGGGCAGCAGCACCAGGTTGACCGAGCGCTGCATCAAGGCGATCGGGTCCAGCAGGCCGGTTTGCAGCGATGTCGCCAGCCAGCGGTTGTGGGGAACGCCGCGCAACAAGAAATGGATCAGATCGGCGGCCGCGGCCGCCAGCATGACGAGCAGCAGCCAATATTTGACCGCCTGGCCGGGGTGGGGGCGGTTGCGTGCAATTTGGCGGGCGGCCGTTGTGCCGCGCTTACCCAGATAGCCCACGAACTGCTGCCAGGCGCCGAAGGGGCAGAGCCACCCGCAGAAAACCCGTCCCAAAAAGAGGGTCAGCACCAGCGTGACCACGCCCCAGAGCAATCCGGCATAGATCGTATGGGTGGCGAGCAGCAGGCCCAGGCCGCTGAGGGGGTCGAGCTGCAAAAACCAGTTGATCGGCCAGCCGCGCAGCTGCCACCAGCGCTCGCCCAGGGTGGCCACCACGCAAAACCAGACGAAGAGCGCGAAGAAGAAGATCTGGCTGATGCGGCGGGTGGTGATGATGCGCATGACTTTCTTTGTTTCTCACTTCGTTACTATTTAAAAAGATAACATATCAAAATACTTATGCGCCGAACCGGGCCGCAAGGGTGCCGAGGGTCATGTTGGCCGCGATCTCGTTATGGGGAATCAGCACATAATGCCAGGGTTTGCCGCCATAACTTCGGGCATGGCGGGTGGCATTTTCGCACCATCGAACGGCGGCTTCTTTTTTGGTTATTACGATAAGATCTTCCATCTGGTTGCTGGCTTTGGCTTCGAGCATGAATATCATATCGTTCGTTTCAGCTACGAAATCGGGTTGGTATTCGAGGTGATCGGCTCCTTGCCGGTAAAATATCTGGAACTGCCCCTTGGCGGGCTTAAGCCACTTGAGCGATTCGCGATCAAGGATCAAAGCCAGTTTTCGTTCCGCATCGGAATCAAATTTTTGCACCGGGTAAAGACAGCGTTCAAACCCTCCGAACAGAAACTTGGACATATTGCTTTTATCCCCTGGCTGCACCCGATAGTCGGCTGGCGGTTCCCCTACCGAATAGGAGTAAGCGCTCTCTTTAAGTTCGGTGAACCCCTTACTGACTTTAAC
>JBAQGR010000488.1:0-1570 GCA_049287895.1 Desulfatitalea sp. | reverse complement strand
ATCCAGACCATCGCCCCAGACCTGCAACGGGTTCTGCCGTTCCACCACCTTGCGGATCAAGGCCGGCAGGACATGGGAGGTCTCCCACTCGAAATCATCCAGCGGGCCGTAGATATTCCCCGGCCGGACCACCACCGTCGCCATCGGCGTCTTGATTTTAGTTGCGTACATCTCGCAGACGATCTCGCTGAAACGCTTCATCCAGCCCACGATAAAGTATTTTTCATAGAAGTTATAATCGGCGTCATCTTCTTTCACGGGGTAGTCCGTTACCGGATAGACGGTATTGCTGCTGATGAATAGAACTTTTTGAACGCCGGCCCCGTAGGCAGCCTCCAGCATCTGGGCATTCATGATGAGGTTGGGCGTCAGATGGACCAGCGGCGTCTTTTCAATGACCGCGGCGCCGGAGGTGACCGCGGCGCATAAAAAAGCATAATCCATACCGTCACACGCCCGCCGGGCATCTTCGGGTTTGAGCAGGTCGCACTGGATATACTTTACCCGCTGGTCTTCGATGACCGCGGGCCGTTGGTGCAGCGTGGCACGCACCGTGGCGCCTTCGCCGACCAGCCGTTTGACCAGATTGGCGCCGACGAAACCCGCTCCTCCGGTCACCAGGACCTTTTTGCCTTCAAACATGGTTCACCGCCACAAAACGACCGGCCTCGTCGCGCCGCGAAAGAATGGGATTACCGATCGGCCACCAGATCTTCAGTCGCGGATCGTTCCACACATAGGTGAACTGCCCCTTGGGATTGTAATAGGTGTTCTGCTTGTAGTGAAAGATAGCCGTTGCACTCATGACCAGGTGCGCGTTGCCGTGCCGCGGCGGCACCAGCACCTGGTGCCGGTTGGTATCGGACAGGACAAAAGATTGCCAGCGGCCGAAATCGGCAGATGCCGCATCGCAATTGACCACTACCAGGTAGAATTTGCCATGCAGGCATGAGATGAGTTTCCAGGTTTCCTCATCTCCATGAATGCCCCTGAGTACATGACGACTGGAAACGGAAATATCGTCTTGTACAAAGGTCACATCGATGCCGTGTTCGCGATAGAGCCTCTCATTGTATAGCTCCACATATTGCCCGCGGTGATCTTCGAAGGCATCCAGCTTGATCAAAAGCACATCTTTTAAATTGGTTTTTTCTACGATCATGAGCTCTTTTTCTCCCCACAGGCGATCATTGAAGGTGTCGGAGCGGCACGGAAAGCCATCACCGGCTTCTTTGCGCGGTGCAGTTTGAAAATCTTGTTCTCGATACTGTATTTATAATAGATGTCGCGCAAGCGGATGAACCAGCGATTGGGCGGGACGATCCGGATCAATCGAATGGCGATTTCTCCCCAAAAACGCGGCAGTCTGGCGATAATTGCGCCAAGCAGATAGATATTGTAGCGGATCTGTTTCTCTTTTTCCGAAAAGCATTTCAGGGTGGAGGGTTGGGTGCATCCGGTCATATCGCTTTTGTGGATATCTGGGTCGATCAAGCGGTGCGACAGGCAATAGTCGTATAGGTCGGTGCCCTTCATGGGCACTGTGGTCGAATACGCCGCGTAGGTGACG
>JBAQGR010000487.1:0-1614 GCA_049287895.1 Desulfatitalea sp. | reverse complement strand
CCGCCCAGGCCGAAGAGCACCACCGGTCCGAATTGCGGGTCGCGGAACAGACCCACCATCAACTCGCGCTGGCCGGTGATTTGGGGTTGAACCAGGAACGCTTCCAAATCGGCCCCCGCTGCGTCGCTGATTCTGCCGGCGGCCCGGCGCACGGCCGCGGCGTCGTGCAAATGCAGGAGCACCAACCCTTTTTCAGTCTTGTGCTGCAAGGCGGCGCCCATGCCTTTAAGGACCACCGGGTAGCCGAAACTCTCGGCGGCCCGCACCGCCTCCTCGGCATCACGGGCCGTGCGTTCGTCCACCACCGGGATATTGTATTGTTTCAGAAGCTGTTTGGCTTCGTGTTCATCCAGGGAGCGGGGAGGCAGGCTCGGTTGGGCAATGGTCGAATTCACGACGACTCCTTTAGTAAACAGGTGGAACCGATCAAAACAGCGCTCAGCCAATTATTTCATTCAAGCCTTCAATTATCAGGGCCAATTCCTCATGAGATGCTTTCGCTATTTTATTGCTGATTCGTTTTACGGAAAGAGTACGAATCTGACTGATTTTTACCCACGACAGTTTCGGAAGCTTGGATTTCGAAAGTTCCAATGTCAGGGGAAAACCGGCCCGCTGCGTCTGACTTGTAAGCGCTACGGCGATAACGGTACCCGAACGCTCATTAAAGACGTTTTGGCTCAAAATGAGAACAGGGCGTAATCCGCCCTGTTCACTGCCAATAACTGGGTTTAAATCCGCCCAATGAATGTCGCCTCTCAGTATTCCGGCCACTCTTCAATCTCCATTGAAAAACCTTCTTCCGCTAAAGACTGCTCAAAGCTTGCATCAAGTTTTGCGCATTCTTGGGCAAGGCGGCTTTTTTCGAGACGCACCAGCTTCTCGTTGATCGCTGCTTGGATGGCCTTGCTGCGATTCGGAAAATATTTGGATTTAACAAGAATATCGATTTGCTTTAGTATCTTGTCGTCTATCGTGATTGCAATTTTGGATGCTGCCATTTTTATCACCTCTAGTATGACATTATATCATACCAATTTATTGTTCAAGCATGTTTTGCAAGGGTTAACTTCAATGTCAGGTTCACGGTAACGAGGAAGTCACTGCTGCAAGACCGTGTCGAAAAGAGAAAGCGAGCCCGGCGAAAATAGGAGTCGCAAACCGAAGTCGTCGTAGTAAACGTTGTCGGCGCCGGCGCCATAGGCATGTAACCCGAGTTCGGTGACGGCCGGCTGGCCGAGCGGCGGCGACTGGAGATCCGTATGATAGCTGCGGATGATTGCGTCTTCGATCAAATTGTCGTCAGCGTCGCGGAACGAGAGGCTGTGCAGGCCGGACACGTTGGTAGTATTGACCGCATCCCACTGCACCAGCCGGAAATAGTCCTGCGCGGTGGTCCAGTTGTCGTCCTCATCGGGTGGCCAGCGCATGGGATCGGTGGCTCCCAGTCGGGGGTAGTTATAGGCGACTGGGTCCATGGGATCTCTGTTGCCGGAGTCGATGCCGGTGGCTTTGGCATAGTAGGTCTTGATGATGTTGACCTTGCTATCGGTGGTGTTGTCGTAGGCAACGACGCGCGCGCCGATGCCGCTGGTACGCCCGACCACCCAGAGA
>JBAQGR010000486.1:0-1517 GCA_049287895.1 Desulfatitalea sp. | reverse complement strand
CGTCCGGACCTCAAGCAGTTTCTGATATCGATGCTATGTGTGGATCGCAATATACCCATTTTGGGAGCCACCAAAGATGGTAACGCTTCGGATAAGACCTTGAACAATGAGCTGTTGGGAGGCATTTCACGGCACATGGCCAGGCATGGCCTCAAACCGGGTGCTTTTGTTTATGTGGCCGATTCTGCCTTTGTAACGCCGGACAATCTTGAAAGGGCGAAAGAGAAAAATGTTAAATTTTTGACCCGGCTGCCGGCTACTTACAAAGAGTGTGCTCGGGCCATATCCGATGCCGTTTTCGCCGATAATTGGATCGATTTCGGAAAGCTTAATGAGACCCCCGCCACGCAAAAGCGACCCGCTGCTTCATACCGGGGATTTGAAACCACTGTTGAGCTCTATGGTGATACATACCGCGCCATTGTCGTTCATTCCTCCGCCCATGACAAGCGACGGCATAAGCGTATCGATCGGATGCTTGATCAAAAGCGCAAAGAGATAGAAACACATTGTAAGAAAGTCAATTTGGGTCCGTTCTATTGACAGGCGGATGCCCAGGTTGCGGCCGATAAAATCATCAAAGCCGCCGTGGGCAGCTATCACCGCTTGCAGTGTGCCATCACAAAGGTGCCCAAATATCCTCGGGGAAGGCCCGCCAAAGAAACGACACGCACGCCCATCGGCCATGAATATCTTCTCGATGTAAAAATCGATGTGGATACGGATGCAATCTCTTCGATGCGTCTTGAAGCCGGATGCTTTGTATTGCTCTGCAATCTGTCTACCGAACAGGAACAAAGCCAATGGTCGGCCGAAAGCCTCTTGGAACTCTATAAGGATCAAGGCGGGATCGAGCAGAACTTCGGGTTTTTAAAGGATCCGGTTATCGTCAACAGCATCTTCCTAAAGAAGCCGTCCCGTATTGAGGTGCTCGGGATGGTTCTGCTCATCGCGCTGCTCATATGGCGCTTGATGGAGCGCTGCATGCGGCATTATTTGGATAAAACAAAAAGCGAAATTACCGGATGGAAGAATCGCCCCACTAAACGACCGACATCTTTCATGATGACGACCAAGTTTTTAAGTATACTAGTAGCAAAATCAGGCAAACGAAGACAATTGGTAAAGCCATTGAGGCCTGTTCAAATAGAATTTCTTCAGGCAATGGGCGTAAGTCCGGAAGTATTTGTTAACCCATAAAACCAAAAAATGCTTAAAAACCATTTAGAAAAGGTGTGGAAAGTACGACTAGACGCCTAATTTTACGTCTAATCAGGGGACGAAGGGTCTATATTGCAAATCAGCCGTCTATACACCCAAATTTGCCTTGCTATACGGCTATTTTGCAATATAGATCATTGATATTTCGTATTATACGGCCCACCATGCGAGCAAAGTTCTTGCTGCCCCTTGGCCTATTTCTTTTTTGTATTCTTTTTCGCTGAAGCTGAAAGCAAGTTATCCGAACCGTTTTGCTTATGTCAATGGAATTATACTGATTTTCGATAGAGCGGGCT
>JBAQGR010000485.1:0-5717 GCA_049287895.1 Desulfatitalea sp. | reverse complement strand
TTCTGTGCAAATTTGTGGCCCCGGCCCATTATGATGAGGTGCTGGTCATCGAGACCACCCTGGATACGGCCGTCAAGGGTGCTGTGAAATTCGATTACCGCATTTTCGGCCAAGAAAGCCAGAAACTGCTGGCCAAAGGCTACACCAAGCATGCCTGCGTCAACGGGCAAGGCAAGGTGGTGCGACCGCCGTCTTTTCTTCTAACGCTGATCCAGGAACAATTGGCCAAGGCCCGGTAAAGATTCAAGCATGCTCGAAATCCGGGATAATTCCGAGGGATGGGTGGTGAAGATCATGGTCCAGCCCCGCTCTTCGCACAACCGGATCATGGGCCAGCATGGCGATGCATTGAAGATCAAACTGACGGCCCCGCCGGTGGATAATGCCGCCAACCGCATGTGCCTCGAATTTCTGGCCAAATGCCTGGGAATGGCCAAATCCCGCTTAAAAATCGTAGCCGGCGAGACCGGCCGGGCCAAGCAGATCCTGATCAAGCCGGACGCTGCGGCCGACCGGCAGAGACAAAAAGCAGCCCTTTCCAAACAACTGCAGGCTTTAATAAATTCGGCCGAAGAGAAAAAATCGTCTTGACTTTTTCCCGCTATTACCTGTATTAATAATTCTTAAACATTGATGCGGGGTGGAGCAGCCTGGTAGCTCGTCGGGCTCATAACCCGAAGGTCGTTGGTTCGAATCCAGCCCCCGCTACCAACAAATTCAAGGGCTTACGAAAATTCTTCGTAAGCCCTTTTTTGTTATTTCTAACCTATTTCTAACCAGCACAAAAATCTTACTTCATTACAGTTCTGTGCCACGGCTCATTATCTCTACATATTCTGTATAACTGAACAACCGATTTCGTTTCTGTGTTGTCAACTCTCGCACGATGCCGAGTTGTTCCAGATGAACAAGAGCTTTATTCACCGTGGCCGGGGAAATGCCGGTTTTTTTCACCAACCGGCCCGAGGTGGTAATGGGATGTTCCATCAGCACCCGATGAATCTGCAGGGTTGACGTTGCCGCACGACCGAGACCGCTGATCTTCTCCCGGTCCTGATTCGACAAGTCGAGAAGTTGCTGCGCCGTTTCGACAGCCTGAGTGGCGGTTACGACAATGGCCTCAGCGAAGAAATCGAGCCAGGCTTCCCATTCCCCGGTCAGACGCACATTGCCCAGCAGTTCGTAATAATACTGACGGTGCGTCTTGAAATAGAGACTGAGGTAAAGCATCGGTTCCTGTAGCACTTTCTGTTCACATAGCAGCAGCGTGATCAGCAAACGGCCAAGGCGACCGTTGCCGTCAAGGAATGGATGGATCGTCTCGAACTGCACATGAGCCAGCGCCGCTTTGAGGAGAACCGGAGTCGGTTCGGGTTGATCATGGAGGAACAGTTCCAGCTTGCTCATACACTCCATCACCTCTTCCGCCGGAGGCGGAACGAAGGCCGCATTGCCCGGCCGGGTGCCACCGATCCAATTCTGGCTGCGGCGAAATTCACCGGGAGTCTGGTTGCTGCCTCGCCCCTTGGCGAGTAATACACCATGGATTTCCCGGAAAAGCCGTAACGAAAGCGGTAGCCCTTCTTCTAATAGTCGCAAACCATGTTCGAGTGCCGCGACATAGTTACTGACCTCCCGCACATCGTCTAATGGAACACCCGGCTCCTGGTCCAGCTCGAACAACAACAGATCCGAAAACGATGACTGGGTACCTTCGATCATGGAAGAGAGCACAGCTTCTTTACGGACGTACATATAAAGGAAGAGGGAGGTATCCGGCAGCAGAGTCGAGACGCTATTTAGTCGTCCCAACGACAGCAGTGCCTGGTCGAACTTACTCCGCAGCCCCGGTGTCCATTCGATGGGTGGACGAGGTGGCAACGGCGCAGGCACAAAGGCCTGAGCCTTCTCACCCACAGTCGTTATGGTCACGTACTTCCCTTGAAGCTTTCGATTCATTCTGGCTGCCTCGAACCTAAAATAAGATTTATCTTTATTTTATCTTTCCGCTATATCATAAAATAAAGACCCAAAGAGAAAAAAGCAGCGGTCGCCGTCGTCGTTACTTTTGACCCTTGGTCTAGAATGATGAATCTCTTGCCCTCTATTGTCTCTAACTGAATACCCCATGTCTTGCCCTGGAGCTTTGCCAAGGTTTGTTGTTCGACCTGCTTGGTCTGAAGTAACGTGTTGATTTCCTGATAGGTCTTGGCAACCTTGGTCCAATGCCAATTATTGATTGCAGCGCAAAAATAATTTCTAAGGCTGTCGGGGAAAGGTAGTTTTGATGCATTGGATTGGTTGGCTCTTCGTTGGAAAGGGCTTTTTTAGGAATCCCGAAAAAAGCAATGACTTATCACCTCACCATCACCCGTGGTATGCTCTGGAATAATTGACAACACACTTATTTAACTGTGAGTTTTCGCGCGGGGAGCGAAATGAGACGGCCGTCTCCACTTTTAACCTTGGCGGAAACGGTATGTTCCCCAAGTGTCACGGGCCATAAGAGTTTGCCATGAACTGGCGAGAGGTAGTTTTGATTGTCAATATCCCACTCGACTTGATCATCTTGAGTCACGCCGGAGAGAGTAAAGGGAATGACTTGAGAATTGTCGGGAATTCGCGGATCAAAGAGAATTTCCATGTCTTCGGATGGTATTATCATTCTTATCGCCTCCCGAGCCGAAGGCAAATTCGACTCTTGCCAAGCAAGACCGAGACCAACTTTCGGCATAGGACAATATCCGTAACGCTTGGTAACTTCGCTAAAAACGCTGCGTGCCAGCAATGCCGGGCCTCCAGCACCAGTGACCTGTTTTTTCGGCGGCGATCTGTCCATGTTGCCAAACCAAATGCCAACCAAATAACGGCCATTATAGGCCACCGTCCACACATCATTGGCTTTTGCCGAGGTTCCAGTTTTAACTGCGGTACGCTCTGGGAAAGTCAGGACACTTTGCTTGCCGAACTCCAATTGTCGATAGCTGTCCTCGGAAAGGATCATGCCTATTGTTTTGGCCGCCTGTTCGGAAAAAATACGTTGATTGCCGCTCTCTTGGGCAGTGTTCTCATCAAGCAGCACCGAAAGTGTCATAGGTATGCCGCCTTGGGCCAAAGCACTATAGGCTTGGACGAGCTCCAGTAACGATATCTCAGCATTGCCGAGCACCAGGCCGTTGCCGTAGGTTTCCATTCCCTTAGTAAGACTGGTCATGCCCAAATTTCGCAGTGTCTTCAGGTAATTTGTAAGTCCGACAAAATTGAGAGTTCTGATAGCCGGGGTGTTCAACGAATTGCCCAAGGCCTCGGCCAGACTCACCTCGCCATAATAGACTTGGCTGAAATTACGATAGATATGCAGGCCATGCTCGACCGCCTCAGTTATCGGTTCATCCTTTATGGCGGTTGCAGCCGTCCAGCCACGGTCGAGGGCCAACGCATAGACAAAAGGTTTCAGGGTGGAACCTGGCTGCCTGGCCGTCCTGACGGCATCATGATCGTATCCGGTGTCGTTTTTATCTATCTTTCCCGCCACAGCCCAAGTGAGGACTTCTCCAGAGGTGTGATCAATGATCAAAACCCCACCGTTTTTCAAACCGTACTCGGAGATATCCCGCAGTCGTTGTTCGAGGAGTCCCTGTACCTTCTGCTGCAGTTCGCCGTCAAGGGTTGTCCGAAGAGGATGAGACGGCATTGCCGTTCCATTCATCCGTTCTTTCACATAGGTCAGGAAATGATGAGCTGCTGCCGTAAGGGTCGAAGTGTGAAGAAGAAGTTGGCCGTCAGTCGCCTCCTTGTATGCTTCGAAGGTCAAATTTCCTTCTCGCACCATGCGCTCTGCCAGGACTTCGATCCTTTTTTCCAGATTTCCCTTTCCCCGGATGGGGTCGAGCAGGGACGGCGCCCGCACCATCGTCGCCAAGGCCAGCATTTCTTTAGTGTTGAGGGTGGCAAGCGACCTGCCGAAATAGTGTCGAGCGGCCTGCACGACCCCGCGACGACCGGATGAGAAGGGCACTTGGTTGAGATAAAATTCAAGAATCTCCTGTTTGTCGAATCGTCGCTCAAGGCGCATGGCCTCCCATCCCTCCAGCCATCGCGACCAATAGGTTCTTGGGCGTGGCTGGAGAATGCGGATCACCTGCTCGGTTATAGTGCTGGCGCCGCGTACTTTTTCCAAGCCCTTCATGTTTTGCCACAGGGCATGCATCCGTGCCAACCAGTCAATGCCGTGATGTCTGAAGAACCGGGTGTCTTCGGCGGTAATAAAAGCGGCGATCAATCTCTCCGGAATATCATGGTAGGGTACAAGATCATGCGGATTTAAAGTGCTTTGGTAAGTACGGCTCAAGGGCTGACCATACCGGTCGGCAAAGACCGGTATGGCCCCTTCCAAGACGGCGGCATCAAGTGATACCGGCAGGGATGGGGATAAGCCAAAGATAGTCAATGCTACGAGGATTGCCGGCAAAGCGATGGCCATGCCGACCCACACTCGCCGGTTTTTGGAGAACTTACGGATCGACATGAAGACTGCCGCTTACACCCTTGCCATAAATATCCGCATCGTACATTTCCCCGGCAAACACCGGCTGGGTGACAAAATCGCCCTCGGCTACCGCCTGAGCCGTATAGGCCAGATGATAATTGCCGGGCGGCAGGTGTTCGGCATAAAAACGCGCCGCATCATGGCGAAGCTCACGGTGGTTAAAGCTCCAGAACGAAAAATTGTATTCATTCCAATCTCTGAATTGGAACCACAGCGAACCTCCTGCGTATGAGGCTTTGGCCTTGTCGGCATCGACCTGCGACGCGGTGGCAAGTTCGGTGTTGACCGGCTCCAGACCACCGGGAATGGGATCATCAACGACGATCTGGGTCCTGGCTGCCGGCAGGTGCAGATAGAGATCGACCCGCACAACATCTCCTCGCTTGATTTTGTCTTCGCGACCGAGAAGTCGCCATGTCCCGGTACTGCGATCTTCGACGTTGTATTCCCGAGTTATCTGCAAACCGGCATTGACACTTTTCTCCTGATCGGCCAAGGGGGCATAGTGCATGACGGTGGCATAGTAGATGCGTCCTTCCCCCTTCTTTTCAACCAGCACAACCTTGCGTTTGCCGGGGTCTGATTGGTTGATTGGGTGGGAGACGACCAGCGGTTTATCCTGGAAGGACGCAAACCGTGTGGTTCCCAAGCTCTGGCCATCGAATTTTACCGATACCTCCATATTTGGCTCTACCTTTTCATATCGCCTTGAGTAATCCACCAGACTGTTCATGCAAAAGAGGTTCTCTTGGGTGTTTTCAAAATGGTCCTTTTGGCCTCGCATAGTCCTTATGGTTCGTGCCAGTCGATAGGGCAGATCCTGAAGTTGTTCCGCACCTTTCTTCGAATCGCCAAGGAGCAGGAGGCTGGAGAGCACGGCGCAATTGGTTCTCGGCGTCGATGAAAGGATGCGATTGTAGCCGTCATCGAGGGTCTCGTTAAAGGTCACCCGTCCGCCGGTTTCATTGCTGCTGCCGAGAATTTTGTCGGCGATCGTTTCGACAATTGCCTCCTGTTTGCCGAGGCGGATGGCGGCTTCGAGCATCTGGGATTTGCCGAACATGTCGATCTGGTCGAGATGCTCCATATGCCGTTTCAGCATATCGGCATCGATTTTTTTCGCCCGCGACAGTGCGCCAAGGGCGACCGCCCTTACCGAGGAGGCCAT
>JBAQGR010000484.1:0-15737 GCA_049287895.1 Desulfatitalea sp. | reverse complement strand
AAGCCGGAATGCAGATCGCCCTGAGCGCCCAAGGACCCAAGTTCCGCTTTATCGGCGGCGGCCGTCTGGCGGAGATCGACGACCCACCTCCCGAAAGCGGCGCCAATGCTCCGAAGCCTCCATCGGCCGCGGGGCCGACATCGGAACCAGCAGGCACGGAAGGCAAAAAGAGCGGTGGACTGTTTAAGAAGTTCTTTACATGATCGAAACCGGAAAACGCCCCCGATGATTGACCGCACATGAAAATAAAAGAGATCGGCGGAGAGTTTGCCCTGATCCAGCGATTGTCCGGGCTTGTACCGGGAACGCACCCGGAGGTGGTTCAGGGGATCGGCGACGATGCCGCCGTGGTGCGCGTGGCGCCGGAACCGGCCCCTTATTTATTGGTGACCACTGATATCCTGGTGGAGGACCGGCACTTCAAGCGCTCTTGGGCATCCCCGGAGCAAATCGGCGTTAAAGCGGCCGAGTGCAACGTGAGTGACATCGCGGCCATGGGCGGAACCCCCCAGTGGATGTTTATCTCCCTTGTGCTTCCCTCGGGAACCGAAGTGGAATGGGTTGAAGACCTATACCGGGGCATCGGCCAATCGTGCCGGCGCCACAGCATCGCCCTGTTGGGAGGCGACACCACCCAAGGGGCGGTTGCCACCATCAACATCACCCTGCTGGGCTCAGTTCACCCGGACCATCTTTGCCTGCGCAGTCACGCCCGCCCCGGAGACGCACTACTGGTTACCGGCTCCCTGGGGGCTTCCGCGGCTGCCCTGGCGCTGCTTACCAGCGGTCGCAAGCCCCAGGACTATCTTCTGGGGAAGCATCTCACCCCGAGTTGCCGAATGGACATCGCCCACCATATCGCCCCGCTGGCCAATGCCATGATCGATATCAGCGATGGTCTGGGATCGGAAGTACACCACATTTGCACAGCGAGCCATGTGGGCGCGGAGATATTCTCACCCTCCGTGCCGTTGCACGCTGAGGTGCGCAAAACCGGTGCTCTGTTGGGTATCGATCCTTTAGTCTGGGCCATCAGCGGCGGCGAAGATTTCGAATTGCTATTTTCCATAGCGCCGGAGAGGATTCCCCAGCTCAAGGCCAGTGGGGTGTTGTGTCACGAGGTCGGGCGGGTGACCGATCGGCCAGGCATCGTTGTGCTGATTCCTTCCGATGGGATACCCATACCCCTTGCGGGCGGTTACGACCACTTCCAATAAAAGGGCCGGCTTCCCGAAGAAAACCGGCCCTTGAAAAACCGCACGCACAACACGGCGGAATGGCTCTCTATTTATAGATACCGGCGCCGACTATATACTGGGTACCCGGGACACGATGAATATAGGTACTCTTCTCAGCCGGTTTTTCCTGACCCGGCTTGGGCCACATGTAGTCGAACCATCCATCGCCCTTGGAGTTGGCCAGCTTGACGAACTCTGTGAAGATCAGCTTACCGTCGGTGTTCTTGACGCTGAGAAGATCTTTCTCCTTGGTGAGTTGCGGAGACATGGGATGGGCCAGCATCTTGCCGTCCATGTCCATCAAAAAGACATAGGTGTCTTTCCATACGAAGGGTCCCTCTTTGGAGCCGATGCTCTGAATGCCTGCGTCGATTCCTTTATCCTGTATTAGTTTGGCCGCCTCCTTGCATTTGAGAACAACCTCATCTTGGGTGGCCGGACCAGCCCAGGCGTTAGCGGTTAAAACGGTCACCAAAAGCATCATCCCAATAAAAACGGTTTTACGCATGTTTCCTCCCTTGTTCGAATAAAGATAATTAAAAACGAATGCCAAGACTCAAAATGGATAGGATGAAGTAAATGCCCGCATCACCCCCTTTCCAATAGAAGCATCCCCACCCCCACTTGCATGGGGGGATAGCCGTTAGATGTCATGGGCCGTATCTTCTCCCGCCATGGGGAGGGCGATGGGGGCCCGCTAAAAAAGTTCCAAGACCTCAGGGGGAGACCAATTCAATTTCGATGGAGATGGGAATCGTCCTGAATGATTGTGCGTGGATCGAGCGAATGTGGAGCGACGGGAAGAACTGGAATGGACAAGGACCACGGAACAATTTTGGTTTAAAAGATTGCAACGAGCGTACCAATGGCGGTGGCGGCTGTAAAACGGCTATTCATATGGTTTCAAGGATCGCCCGTCATAGGCGATGAGTTACCAAATATGCACTCGCGGTTACGTTTTTGTCGACTGTCACAGAAACAGCATAAAGGTGTTCGCTGGTTTTCGGCTGGGTCGTACGGCTAAATACGGTCGTGTCCGTCGAGGATATTTTTTCGCAGTACTTCAGAGGTGTCGTAAATTTGGCTTTTCTTATCGATCCACCAGGCGTTGGTTACTTTGCTCCCACGCTCAAACCCCCGTTGAAAACCGTGAAACTCGCATAACAGTGCGGTTAAGAGGACGAAAATAATGATGAGCGCTACTGTTTTCATAATCACCCCCGGTTCGGCGCGGACCGATTGCATGGACCTGGGGTATAGATCGGCCTTTCCCGGTGGAACTTAAGCCGATACCGCCGAAAAAAGGCCTATTGGGGTGCTGGGGTGGCGATGCGCTGAATGGCGCCTTCGATTGATGAGCGTGTCGTTACGCTTCCGTCTTGGGCTTGGCCGGAGCGCGCCTTTGACGTCCGCCGCTCTCTCCTCGTGGCCGTTGCGGTCGCTTTCCACGACTACGGGGGCGGCTCGCCGCTCCTGTGCGGGGGGCCTCGCTCTCCCGGGATTGCGCCGGCTTGCGCTTGCTTGGGGGCGGCGGTGGCGGGGGCGCCAGCCACTCTTCCTCCGGTTGGAGGCACGGCAGCTTTTGACCGATCAGGGCTTCGATGGCCGGTATGAAAAAGCTGTCCTCCTCGTCGGCAAAGCTGATGGAAGTGCCGCTGGCACCGGCCCGGCCGGTTCGTCCGATGCGGTGCACATAATCTTCGGGATCTCTGGGAAGGGTGTAGTTGATGACATGATCCATGCCCTCGATATGGATGCCGCGCCCGGCCACATCTGTGGCCACCAGGATCCGAATTTTGCCGGCCTTGAAGTCGTCCAGGGTCCGAACGCGCACACGCTGGCGGACATCGCCGGACAGTACCGCGCAATCGATCTGATAGCGGGTGAACAGGTCGGAAAGACGACGGGTTTCATCCTTGCGGTTGCAGAAAACGATCACGCGCTCCAAATTCTTTTTAGCGATGATGTTATAGAGCAGGACATATTTGTCCTCGCGGGTGACGATATAAACCAACTGCTCGACGCTATCCACCGCCACCTGCTTAGGTTCGATCTCTACCGTGATCGGCTGAGTGGTCCACTGGGCGGCCAACCGCGTCACTTCAGGAGTCAGCGTGGCGCTGAAGAGAAGCGTCTGGCGTTTACTTTTTTGCGGTGTAGCGTTAATGATTTTGCGCACATCGGGAATAAAACCCATATCGAGCATCCGGTCGGCCTCATCGATGATCAATACCTCCACCTGATCCAGGCGTATATCGCCCTGGCGTTTGAAGTCGAGCAGACGTCCGGGTGTAGCCACCACGATATCGATTTTCGTTTGGGCCAACTGCCGCCGTTGTTTTTCGAAGTCCATCCCGCCAAACACCGGGACAATGGATAGATTGGTATATTTGGTCAGCTGGCGCCCCTCTTCGCCGATTTGCATGACCAACTCCCGGGTGGGGGCGAGTACCAACACGCGTGGCGTGCCCTTGCGCTCCTTGCCGGCCGACGCTTCGCGCAGCAGCCGGGCGATCACGGTAATCAAAAAGGCGGCCGTCTTGCCGGTGCCGGTCTGGGCCCGGCCGGTGGCATCCTTACCTGCAAGGGTGCTGGGCATAATCTCGGCTTGGATCGGGGTGCAGTATTGGAACCCCAGGTCAAAAACAGCATGCATCGCCTCAACGGGTAAATCCAGATCGTGGAAACGAACCTTGCCCTCGGCCGGGGGCACCGCGAAGGTCGCCGGGTCCCATTGAGCGGGTTCCGATCGATGCGTCGGCCCCGCGGCCTCCCCCTTCTCCCCCCCCTTGGGCGCCGGCGACCGCCGGCGGCGCTTGGGAGGTGCGGAGGCTTCCCGATCCTTGTCTTGGGGGGCGGCTGCTGAGCGCTCGCTGCCCTCGGGCGTGGACTTCGCTGGATCCTGATGATCGGCATTCGCTGGTTGCTGTTCTTGTTTCCGATGGGATAGACCAATTTTGCTGAAAAACGATTTTAATAATTGTATCAACGTCAAGTTCTTCCTGTGAGTTAATTCACGACTTTTTCCCAGGCCGGTATAATTTGTTTAGGTTTCACTAAGTAGGCTTTCTGCCCTGCCCTTGTCAAGCTATCCTGCCAGGCCGGGCCGCAGGATTGCATATTGCGGCGATGCGCTTGCCTTTTTATTTACGATCCCTCGACATAGCGCAGATAGGGAACAAACAGGTGCCGGATCTCCTGCAAGGAGGCTTCAATGGCGGAAGGCATCGACTTGGCGAACATATCAAGCAAAATGATTGCATTGACCATGGAATCGTGTCGGCAAGCATCACGCAGCCGCCGGGCAAACGCCTTGTTGACGATCTGGATCTGACCATAAAGCACACTGAGTCCTTCAAAGCTCAAATCCGGCGCAGCCCCGTCCCAGAATCTGAAATATTGGGCCAACAAATAGCTGGAGGTGGCCCGCCAGATCGTCTCCTGGGTACTCGCAAACGGCAGGTGAAATCGCGCCATGGGTTTGAAAAAATCGGTCTGCGGGCACCTGCTGGAGGCCATGAGCAACCCCATCAGAGAGCATATGCCCCGCTGGACCGTGGTATGGCTGAACACCTTTCGCTCGGCCGTGACCACGCACACCAACGTCTTGTCGTAGGAGAGCAGCTGATCGAAACGATCCACCAGACGGACCATGTTGACGGCCGCCGGGCAATTGGGTTCCACTGAGACATCCAGCGGGCAATTGGGGCATTGATGAAAGCGCAAATCACTCCATGGCGGCAAAATGTCGGGCGGAGCGCCAACGGTCGTCAGGCTGACGGCGTCCAGCGTCACCTGGAAACCATCGCTTTGTTCGTCTTCCATTTGGAAACGGTATTCGATATCGATGGAGCTCATCTTCTTCCGTTCGGTGAACGCGTTGCTATTCGGTATATCTTCCGGCGAAAATGTACTCCAACCCGCTGAGGCTGTAATCGATCTCCATGGACAAGAACTGGGACAAAGAGTGCAGAGTCACGATGGCATTTTTATCGGCATCTTCACTGCTGACGCTATTGATACGCGCCAACAAACCCTCATTGACCTGCTGCACCCTAGCATAGTGCTTCTCCAATGTTTTGAAGTCGAACTTGATTTCCGGCTGGTCCTTGTATTTGAAGTACTGGGCCAGTAAATACATGGATGCGGTTCGCACGGTGGTCTCTTCAATGGTTGCGAAAGGCAGATGAAAACGCGCCATGGGCTTCAAGAATTCCATCACCGGGCAATCGCTGGTGGCCATGATCACCCCGAAGATGGCTGACAAGCCCTCCATCACGGAGGTCTTTTTGGAGTAGGTTCTTTCAGCCGTTTCACACACGACAGTACAGTCGTGATAGGAGAAAACCGACTTGAACGACTCGACCAATTCCATGATATTCAGCGCTATGGGGCAGTGGGAGTGGCTGTTGGCTTCCAACGGACAGTCGCGGCACTGCTTATAGGTCAACCCCACCCACTCCGGTGGTGCGGAAACAGAGGCCGTCGGGATAAGGCTCAAGGTATCGGGATCCAGGGCGATCCGGTAGTCTTTGACGTGTCCATTCGCAAACTGGAACTGATAGTGAAATTGAAACGGCGTCCGTTTGATCATACCGGCACTTTTCCTTTCAAGGCTGTTTCTTCTTTTTGATCTCTTGCATCAGGTTGGCCACCGTCTCTTTCAACTTGATGTTTTGCTCTTTCAATGCCGCCAGCCGACTCTGGTAATCGGCCTTGGCTTGATCCAATGCCTCGTTCAAGGCCTGTTCCTTTTGGGCATATTCGGCCATGAGCCGCTGTTCCATCTGCTCCACTGAGCGCTGCTTGCGCTCGGCGGCAACATCGGCCTGGGTCAAAACCTCCTGAGCGCGTTTATATTTCTGGGAGGCTTCCACACCCAATTTGTACCCCCAAGCGCGAAATGCTGCAATAATTAAACCAAGCAGCGCCGATAGACGCAGGTATAAGGACAAATCAAGCCCGCCGAACCAACTGACAGCCATCGGCGTATGCGCGATGGCGGCGAACACGACCATCAGCACCAAGGCCGCTATCAATACGATTTTGATGAGTTTGGCCATGCCTTTTCCTTAGCAATTGCGGCGGTTTTGCCGACGCTCCAGCGGAAGTGGATCAGCGGTAGCGGACACCATCGACCGGCTTCAACTTAGCCGCCTGAATGGCGGGGTAAAGCGAGGCCGCGACGCAAACGGCGAGCGTCCCCAGCACAATCACCACCAGATCGATGGCGGTGATTTCCACAGGCAGCGTTGTCAAAAAATAGACGTCTCCGGGCAGTTCGATAAACGGGTAGCGATCCAGGAGCAGGCAAAGGAGCAGCCCGCCGCAGCCCCCCAGGCAAATGCCGATGAGGCCGATCACCATACCTTTGCTCAAAAAGATGCGCTGCACGCTGCGGCTGCTGGCCCCCATCACCTTCAGTATGGCGATATCTTTAACCTTATCCTTAACCATCATGATCAAGGCGCTGGCGATGTTGAAGGAGGCCACGACGATGATCAGGGTCAGGATGACATACATCATCAGCTTTTGCAGACCGAGCATGGAGAACAGATTGCGATGCATCTGTTTCCAATTGCTGGCCCAATAGTTGGGCCCCAGTTCCGCCAAAATACTCTGACCGATCGCCTCGACATGATCCACATCGCGAACGCGCACTTCGAAACCGGTTACACGGTCGGTTACGCCGACCATGCGCTGCAACCGGCGCAGGTTTACGAACCCCATAGCGCCGTCATACTGGTGCATGCCGGTGTCAAAAAGTCCGACCACCTTGAGTCGCTGCATGCCGGGCAATTGGCGCGGATCATCCTGCTGCGCTCCGATCACCATGAGCAACACCCCATCGCCCACCGCCACCTTTAATTTCCCGGCCAACACCTTACCCAACACGACTTCGGTCTCCCCTTGGCCATTTTCCGCAGGGGCCAGCAGCGTGTTCAGGCCACGATCGCCCTCGATGTTCACCTGGATTTGCGCTCGATCCGGATCGATGCCCTTGAGCGCGACCGCCGATAAACCACCGGCCGCGCGCAACATGCCTTGGGCATAGACGTAGGGTTGAACGGACACCACCCCATCCACCCGGTCGATTTTAGCCATTTCCCGCGGATAGTTCTCGATCCATTCATTGTAACGCATCACCATGAGATGGGATTCGATACCCAGGATACGCCGCTTGAGCTCGGATTGAAAGCCGGTCATAACGGCAATGACCACTATCAGCACCATGACCCCCACGGTGACCCCCAAGGTCGCCAAAATGGTGATCAGCGGTACCAGTTTGCGCCGGCTCTTGATCTTGAGAAAACGCCGCGCCACAAAGGTTTCAAAGGACATGTCGGTATTGATCTCCCATATCACCCCACCGGCCGGATCGTTCCACGCCTGAAGGATTTAAAGTTGCCATCGCGAGAAAAGCCGCTCTCCTCAATAGATTCCAGAGCCTGTGCCCCCGTGGAGTGCGTGGCGGTGGATCTTTCAGACCGGAGCCCCGGCACCGCTCACGCTGGCGGCATTTACTGTAACTTATTAACAATAAATGGTTTTCAGGACAAGAACTATTTGGTGACCATGGGGGCGAGCACTTGCCCCGAAGTGCCCGAAGATATTGCCGGCAATGGCCGTCCAAGCTGTTTGTACATTGACAATCGCATCGATCTAAAGGAAAGATATGCGCTAGCGTTATCAATAACCGAATATTGTTGAAGCGGATGGCAAACAGAACCTTCTACGACGAGGGCCTCCAACGATGGCGACGCTGAAACAAAGGCGCGAAACAGACCGCGAACGGCAACACCGCTGGCGGGAGCGCCAGCGCAATCAAGGTAAAAAGCAGGTATCGGCGATGCTTTCCCTCAAAGCGCAAATTATCCTCAATCGCGAAAAGCGGCGCACCAACGCCAGCACGTCGGATGTCATCGAACAGGCCATCCTCCGATTGGCCGAAACACCCAAAGAGAAAACCACTTCCGAGCCAAAGGGGTGATGAGCGCCACAAAACTATGGCTCACGGGGCGAGGTCGCGATTCATTTTTCCGGACAAGTAGCCCTCCAAATCCAGGCAGACATAAGCATAGCCCAAGCCACGCAGGGCTGTGACCACACGAGCGCGACACTGGGGCTCGGCCAACTGTACCATGTCGGCCGGATCGGCTTCGATCCTGGCAAGGTTGCCATGATGGCGCACGCGACACCGCACCACACCCAAACCCCGCAGGCACGTTTCGGCCTTATCGATCCGGGCCAACATTTGTGGATCGATGGTCAGGCCATACGGGACCCGCGTGGCCAGACACGCCATGGCCGGCCGGTCCCAGTTGCTCAACCCCAACCGTTGCGCCAATCGGCGGATATCCGTCTTGGTCAAGCCGGCATCGATCAGCGGCGCCGCAATGCCCATCTCCCGGGCGGCCTTGAATCCAGGCCGAAAGTCGGACAGGTCATCCAGGTTGGCGCCGTGGGCCAGGGTTTCAATTCCCAAAACGGTTGCCTCTCTTTGTATGGCGCTGAACAAACTTTTTTTACAATGGTAGCAGCGGTCAGGGCTGTTGGCGGTAAAGAGCGGATCATCGAGCTCATGGGTCTCGAAAAGGATGTGTCGCACTCCCAACTGCCTCGCCAATGCAAGGGCCTGTTCGCGTTCGCCGGAAGGATGGATATCCGACTGGGCCGTCAGCGCAACCACCCGCTGGCCGAGCACTCGCTGAGCCGCGGCCAGCAAAAGTGTGCTGTCCACACCGCCTGAAAAGGCCACTCCCAGGGTGGCATATCTCTTCAAGCATTCAATCAGCTTGGCCTCTTTTTGGGACAGGCCCATATCGTCGCGGGTTTCCATCGCGAGCTCCTTAAGGCGTATTTTCCTTTCGGAGAGAAGGCCTTCCGGCGGTCCTTTGCAGCAAATGGAAGCAATCGGCCGGCCGGCACTTTTTCTAAGGAAAAAAGAGTTTACAAAGCCCCTGCGATACTCTATGTTCGCGAATTATTCAACGGCTCATCCTTAATATAAGACAATGGCTCATCCTTAATATTAAAATCCGCATGTTAAGAGGGGAACCACATGGGTAAGGACAGTCTGATCAAATCCACCACCAAAAAATCCGGTACGAAAAAAGAAAAAACACAATCCAAAAAGAAAACCACCGCAAAATCCGAAGCCGGTGCCCAAGTCAAAGAGCCCCCGGCCAAAGCAAAAAGCGCCAAAACCGTACCAGCCCCAAAAGCCGAACCGGTCGTTACGATCGAAGATCTGCTTTTCAAACAATTTTCACCTCCACGGCCGTCCGAGGATCCACGCCCCTCAGCCCGTGATCTCTCCCAAATGACGGCGCCGCCGTTTTTCGACAGCAACGACCCCCAGGAGGTGGCACGCCTGGAAGCGTTGCTCGCCCGACGATTCAGCATGGATGAAATCACCGCCGCCGCCCAGGAACCCGTTGAAATTACCCCACCGGCCCAAGCCCCCCCGGTGGTTTCCATCGAGGAGCTGCTTTTTAAACAATTTTCAGCACCTTTGCCTCCAGAGGATTCCAAGCCACCTGTCCGGGATTTCTCCCGAATGACGGCGCCCCCCTTCATCGCAAGCGATGACCCCCAGGAGGTGGCACGCCTGGAAGCGCTGATGGCCCGGCGATTCAGCATGGAGGAGATCATCGCCGTCGCCCAGGCGCCGGTTGAAATCATTCCACCGGCCCAAGCCGCCGAAGCAGTGCAGCCCCGGGAAACCGAACCCGAAACGCCCCCGGCGGCACCGGCCGTTCAAGCGGAGCCGGCGCCCGAACTTGCCGCCGTCGAACAGCCTCCGGTCGAAGCGGCCACGGTCGCGCCGCAGCCTGCCGCCGCCCAGCCAGTCACGATCGAACCCTATCAGGAGGAAACCAGCGCGCAAGCCACGGCCTCCAAACCCGAACGGACGCCCGTCGATCCCGTGGTTCGGGCCGCTAAACTGGGAATCGCGGCCGTGGCGACCCTCGCCTTTTTGATCCTGTGGGCCAGTTTCAGCAACAGCGGCAAATACTTCGTTCTACCCAAAAAAGGTGCCATTGAAATTTGGCAAGGCAATTTCTCGCCCACCGGCAAACAGTTCATCGTGGTGCTGCATGGTCTTGAACCGGTCGAACCGGTCCAAGAGTCGTACCGCCGTCAAGATGTCTATCCCATCATCTTTTCATATTACATCGACAAGGCCGATGCCCTTCTGGATGTCTCCGGCCTGCCCGACTACAAATCCATCACCGACTATCTGCAACGTGCCGAGAAGTTCGCCATCCACGGTGAAATGCGCGCCACGGTGAAGACGCGCATGGACAATATCCAACGCCTGAACCTGATGTACAAGGCTGAAATCGACATCAGCAAAGGCACCGTCCCATCGCTCCAAGCCGCCGCCCAGGCGCTCAAACAGATTCAGCGCCTGACCACGGACCCCAGCCAGCTGGAAGCGATCAACCAGAAAATCATCGCGGTAGCCGCAAGCCAGGCCGCCCTGGAAGCCAAAGCCGCCGCCGACGCGGCCGCCCAAGAGCAGGCGGGAAAAAACGAACCGGCCGCGGAAGGCGAAGCAGTGTCGAAGAAGTAAAACCGCCACTGCCGATTGGGTACCACACAAGGGAAACTTGCCCTGCTAAGTTTCCCTTTTTTTGTGTCCGATGAGGCGGGCCTTAGCGAGGGAGCGCTGCGCATCGCCGCAGGCGACGCTCCACGCTTGACTAAAGCGGCTCGATTGCCTATGTAATAGAATAAATCGTTATTTTGTTGAAATCACGACCTGTTGCACCACCGGCCGCGCGAGGCGCCAACCAACCGAGCAACGCACGCATCCCGACGAACGGTTGTCCATTATGAACACACGACGCGTTCTGATCATTGCCCCCACCCTTGTCACCCTGGTGCTGCTGGTCTCCTTTTTCTGGGTCCCCAGCTACGAGGAACAGACGCGCGGCAACCCGAACCGATTGGCCCAGTTCATTACCGCCACCAGCGGTGACGCCACTCTGCTCAACCCGGTGCTCTCCGCGGATAGCACCAGCAGTCAAATCAATGGATTGGTGTTCGAAGGGCTGATCGATTACGATGAGAACCTCAACTACCGCGGCCGGGTGGCGCACAGTTGGCGCATCTACGAACAGGCCTATTTCTTCGTCAACCCCAAGGCCACGACAGCTCGCTGGGGTCAGGTGGACGGGCCGGCCCTGGCCGAGAAACTCGCCGCCACGCTACGCCAGGGCGGCGACGATTGGCACCACGTCTCGGCCGTCGAACTTCTGCCGCCTGAAACGACTACCCAGACCATCGCTCTGGGCGGCACGCCCAACGAACGCCGGGTCACACTTCAGATCCAGGCACCGGCGCGCATCCGCCTGACCCTCGATCACGTGGATCAGCTGCTCTTCGAGCGCTTAACGCCCATACTGGGCCAGCAGTACTTCGCCGAATTCGATCCCGTAGCGCATGTCACCTTCGATGCACCCCTGGAACCTTCCCAGCGCGCCGAACTGGCGCGACAGGTGCTGCCGGCCACCACCCACAACCCGATCATCGAGTTCTACCTGCGCCCGGATGTACGCTTTCACGACGGCCATGCCGTGACGGCCGCCGATGTTCAATTCACCTACAATGCCATCATCAACCCCAAGAACCTGTCGCCGCGCATACCCGATTTCGAACCGGTGCAATCGATGCAGGTCGTCGATCCGCTCACGCTGCGCATTGTTTACAAACGGCTCTACTCGCCGGCCTTGGGGACCTGGTCCATGGGCATCCTGCCGGCCCACTTGCTCGATGAAACCCGCCTGCGAACCGAAGCCGAGACCCAAGGGGAGAATCCGGAAGGCTTCACGCTGCGTCAGAGCGATTTCAACCGTCATCCCGTGGGCAGTGGTCCGTTCATCTTCCAGGCGTGGGAATCGGATCGCTACCTGCGCCTGACACGCTTCGAAGGCTATTGGGAAGGTTCGCCCAACTACCACGAATACGCCATGCGCATCATTCCCGATCCCCTGACTCAGGAGATGGAGTTCTACGCCGGCACCGTGGACGACTACAATGTACTGCCCCACCAGGTGGCCCGCCTGAGCCGGGATGAGCGCTTTCAGCATTTTTCAGGCACCGCCCTGGGCTTCTCCTACATTGGCTACAACTCGCGGCGCCCGCCCTTTGACGACGCAAGGGTACGCCGCGCCCTGGGCATGGCCATCGACACCGAAAAGATCATCAAATACGTGCTCTACGCCCAAGGCGAACCCATCACCGGACCTTTTCCCAAGCAGACCGATTACTACGACCATGATATCGCCCCGCTGCCCTATGATCCGGAAGGCGCCCTGCGGCTGCTCGGCGAGGCCGGATGGCACCGCGGGCCGGACGGTTTCCTGCAGAAAGAGGGCCGGCGCATGGCCTTCACCTTGATCACCAACAATGGCAATCCGGAGCGCAAGGCAATTCTGGCCATTGCCCAGGACGCCTGGAAAAAAATCGGTATCGAAGTAAAGACCGACCTGCTCGAATGGTCGGTCTTCGTCCAGAAGCGGGTCAATCAGCTTGACTTCGACGCGCTTATTCTGGGGTGGGCCATGGGATTGGACCCGGATTTGTATCAAATCTGGCACTCGAGCCAGAGCAACCCTTTTCAACTCAACTTCGTGGGCTTTAAAAACGACGAGGCCGACGACCTGATCCTCAAAATCAGGCAAGAGTACGATCATCAACAACAGGTGGCTTATTGTCATCGCCTGCACGCGATCATCGCCGACGCGCAACCCTACACCTTTCTGTATGTAAAGCGCTGGACGGCCTTGCTGGACAAGCGCATTTTCAGACAAATCACCCTGGCGGACGGCAGTGTGGTTACAAAACCCATCACGCCTACAAAAACTGGAACTTATACATATTACTTAAACCAATGGCTTAAACTGGCCCAGCCCCCGGAAGCCACACCGTAGAGGCAAGGAGCGCCGATGTTCGCATTTCTTGGAAGAAGCGTGGTCCAAAAAACTGTGACGCTTTTTTTTGTCTCGGTGGTCTCGTTCCTGATCATCCACCTGGCTCCGGGCGAACCGAGCCAGATCGACCCGCTCAACCCGAAGTTCACCCGCGAAATCGTGGAACGCATGCGCAAGGAGTTCCACCTGGACCAACCGCTGCACGTTCAATACCTGCTTTTTTATCGCGATCTTTTCGTCGGCAAAACCGTCTCCTGGAGAGACAGCCAGCCGGTGCTGGGCAAGATCTGGGAACGCTTTGTGAACAGCCTGCCGCTCTTCATCGTGGGCACGCTGCTCACCTGGACCTTCTCGTTTCCCATGGGGATTCGTGCGGCCATCCGGCGCGACGGACCGTTTGACAAAAGTACTACCTTTCTGGCCTACCTGCTCATCTCCATCCCGGGTTTCTTCTTCGCCTATGTGTTGATCATCCTCGTGGTCACCCGACTCCATGTGCCGGTGCTCGATATGCAGACTTTCGGCGTCACCTCGGACTCGGTAGTGGTCCAGCTCATGGACCGCATCTGGCACCTGGTGCTGCCTTCCGTTCTGGGTGCCACCGGCGGCATTGCGGTACTCTCTCGCTATGTCCGCGGCCAGATGCTGGAGATCATCGGCCAGGACTATGTGCGCACCGCCCGGGCCAAGGGGCTTGGCGATGATCGTGTCTACTACCACCATGCCCTGCGCAACGCCCTGCTGCCCTTTGTCACCATGTTCGGTCTGATGCTGCCCGGCCTGATCGGCGGATCGGTGATCATCGAATCGATCTTCTCCTGGCCCGGCATGGGCCGCATGGCCTACGAGGCCATCCTGGCCAGGGATTACCCGGTCATCTTGACTCTTAACTTCATCACCGCCGTGCTGGTGCTGGCCGGCACCCTGATCTCCGATCTGCTCTACATGGTGGTAGACCCCAGGATTCGACTATGATGACGGCCGCTTCACAACCAGCGCCCCTACCGGTTCTCGACGAGACCTCGATGCCGCCTTCCCGTTCGCCGTGGTCAGAGAGCTGGCGTTTGCTGCGTAAAAACCGCATGGCCTTCACGGGCATGGTGATCTTCGCACTTTTTTTCGGCGTGGCCCTGGCCGGCATGCTGCTGACCGCGGGCAGTAATCCGCTTCTCGACCCGGCCCAGGTGCGCCTGCAGGAGAAGCTGCGGCCCCCCTTGTCCACGCCCAACCGCGATACGTTGCAAGCCGCGGAAGTC
Source organism: Desulfatitalea sp. (assembly GCA_049287895.1). Lineage (GTDB taxonomy): Bacteria > Desulfobacterota > Desulfobacteria > Desulfobacterales > Desulfosarcinaceae > Desulfatitalea. The sequence goes on along the minus strand of JBAQGR010000484.1, from coordinate 1,301 downwards.
CCGGCGCTGGGGATCTATCTGCTCGGGACCGATGATCTGGGCCGGGATGTGTTTGCCCGCATGCTGCAAGGGTCCTGGGTCTCTCTGACCGTGGGGTTTGTCGCCGTAGGGATCTCGGTGGTGATCGGTATCCTGTTGGGCGGCATTGCAGGCTATTTTGGCGCGCAATACATCCAGGTAGGCCATCTGCTCTTCTGGTCGCTTGCGCTGGCGGCCCCTGTCCTCGCGCTGACCGGGGCGCCCCTCGGCGCCGCTGTCGCGGCCGGCGGCGCCATCGCTGGCTGGCTTTTCTACGCGCGGCGCCGACGCAAAAGGGATCGTCATCCGCCGGCCTGGCTGCGCTGGATCACCTGGCCGGCCATCGGCGTGGATGCGCTCGTGATGCGCGCAGTGGATATCATGCTCTGCTTTCCATCGTTCTTTCTGATTCTAACAGTGGTCGCCCTGCTGCCGCCGAGTCTGTATAAAATCATGGTGGTCATCGGACTGACCAGTTGGATGGGCACCACCCGGCTGGTCCGCGCCGAATTCCTCTCGCTGCGTGAGCAGGATTTCGTGGCCGCGGCCCGGGCCCTGGGCATCAGCGATCTGCGCATCATCTTCCGTCACATCATGCCCAATGCCCTGGCACCGGTGCTGGTATCCGCCACCCTGGGAATCGCGTCGGCCATGCTCACCGAGGCGGGTCTGAGTTTTCTGGGGTTCGGTGTACCACCGCCCCATGCCACCTGGGGCAACATTCTCTCCGATGGCAAGGACTTTATCTTCGATGCCCCCTGGTTGACCTTTGCGCCGGGCATCGTGATCCTGATTGTGCTGCTGGCCTTCAATCTCTTCGGCGAAGGATTGCGCGACATTTTAAACCCCAAGCTGCGCGAAAGAAACTGAAGCCAACGCAGCCTGGCAACCGCCAAAAGGAACCCCGGTCGTTATGCCGACGTCCAATGACATGGTCCTGAGTGTTGAAGATCTGCGCGTCCATTTTCATGGCGAGGGACCGGTCTCGCTGGCCGTGGATGGCGTCGATTTCCAGATCCACCAGCGGGAAACGGTGTGCATCGTCGGTGAGTCAGGCTGCGGCAAGACGGTGACCGCCCTGGCTGTCATGGGGCTTCTGCCGCAACCACCGGCCCGTATCGCCGGCGGGCGCATCCTCTTCCAAGGCCAATCGCTTTTAAACCTGGACACCTCGGAGCTACGCGCCCTGCGGGGAAAACGCATGGCCATGGTGTTTCAGGAACCCATGACCTCTCTGAATCCGGTCTTCACCATCGGCGATCAAATCGGCGAAGTCATAGTGG
>JBAQGR010000483.1:0-1919 GCA_049287895.1 Desulfatitalea sp. | reverse complement strand
TTTTTAGCGTCCAACAATCGTTTTTTCATCGTTTCGCTTTTGAGAAGATAGGCCGTCTCCTTCTCGGATTGAATCTCTTTCCAAAGGTCAATAGGCACAATGACCCCGGTAACATTGTTGTTCTCATCGGCGATGTATTGAATCTGCCCCATGATGATGCCTCCTGGTGCTGAATTTAATGCGCTGTTCGGAGCCGTTTTCCCTGTCGATCCAATTCGACCATAACGTAACACAGCTGGGTTCCTCTTACAATTTATTCGCTTCAAAGCCTCACGCCAAAGAGAGCGTTGGTCGGACGCCCCCCCGTCCTCCATGTTTACCTGTGGTATTCCCGGCGCAAGCGCTTGAAATAGGCTCGCAATATTGGTTTGCGGGCTTGCATCCGGACCGCATGTGGTGCTATGGTTTTGCTGCCTTATAAGACAAACGATCGCAAACAGATCGAAATTCCATCAAATATCGAGATTTCAGCTTTCAAGGCCGAGGAGTCCTCCATGCAGTTGACCATCACCCAGAGCAAGGTGTTAAGCGACCGGCCGAACACGCACAAGACTGGATGCGGGCCACCGAACCCGGCGGGCGGGGGAATCCAATCAGACGCACCGCAAGTTATGCAGCTTATGGGAAATAGCGATAGATCTCGCTTCGGTGTAGCAGTCGGACGAAGGTTACCGTCTCGCCTTCGATAAACAATCCGATGCGATACTCACCGGAACGGATGCGGTAAAAGTCGCCCTGCGCTTTGAGTTTTTTAAGATTCGATATCTGGCTGATATCATCGGCGTGGTCAACGTGTTCAATGATCTGCTTTACTTTGTCCAAAAGCTTGCGATCATCGGATTTCTTCTTCAAATCCTTGGCAAAGCTTTTCTTAAATTCTACCTTCACGCCTATCCTTTCAATATGTCAAAGATTTCCTTTTTGCTTACCTGCGGCGAACTTGCCCCCTCGCGGATGGCGTTGGCCAGGGCGATATCCTCGACCGCCTCAACAACCAGATCATGCAGGATGCCCTTTTGCTCTTGCAGGGCTTCAGCAATCGCTTCTTTCATAAGCTGTTTGATTCTGCCCTCATCGATTAACGCTTGCATGTCATATCCCTTTCATTTATGGTATTTCTGCGTTGCTGACCTTGTTCTTTAACTTTTCTTTTTCGATAAAAGTATCCAGCAATTGTAATATTTGCCGTTTTCCCTTGGCGTCTGAATTTTCTACCGGACTTTCCACACCTTTTTTGAATGAAGGAAGATTGACCATTTTTCGATCCCACTTTAAGGTGTGGTGAAGACATTCTCATCTACTATGATTCTCATACCGCATTTTCCAGCATATCAATCGGTGTTACCTGCTCTTCGGCCAAAGATGCGGCATAGTCCAGGCACGCATAAATATCTTCCGTTTTTAAAGATGGATAATCTTCAAGTAGCTGCTTTATCTGGTCCCCATTTGCCAACATACGAATGATTTGATGAACAGGGATTCTTGTTCCTTTAATGCATGCCTGGCCGTGAAAAATTTTCGGATTTACGGAAATACGTTCGGTCATCATAATGGCACCGCTCCGTTCTTATGCGTCTATTTGCGATGCTGTCGCCCATCGTTTGGCTTCATGTTATTGTTCGTCCAGTGAACCTTCATGCGGGCAGACCAAACCTTGTCACGCAGGAGACCTCTTTGCTCTTGCAAGGCTTCAACGATCGCTTCTTTCATAAATTGTTTGATTCTACCCTCATCTAAGATGCTCGTCTTTGGCAACAACGTAACACAGTTGGGTTCATCTGACAATTTTCGTTCCAACGCCCCCCATGCCCGGCGCAAGCGCTTGAAATAGGCCCGCAATATTGGTTTGCGGGCTTGCATCCGGACCGCATGTGGTGCTATGGTTTTGCTGCCTTAGAAGGCGAACGATCCCAAACAGA
>JBAQGR010000482.1:0-4774 GCA_049287895.1 Desulfatitalea sp. | reverse complement strand
GCAGGTCTCTGGAGCGCCTGCCCCAAGGCCAGCAACTTGCGCAAACGTTCGTTGGCCTGCGTCAGCTCTTCGTGTTGATGCTGCAAGGCCATGGCCTGCTGTGCCTTTTGGCGCAACCGATCGTTCTCGTCGGCCACTGAGACCAGAAAGAAGTAATGCCCCCAGATGCCGCGAAAAAAACGGCTGGTGTGGCTGATTACTTTTTGAAAGGGCGCAACCAGCGCGATGGCGAATCGCCCTGGCCCATGGGCTGGATAAGGACGGCGACTGCTCAAGGAAAGCATCATGATACTGAGAGTGATCAGTACAATGAGGCCCACGATCATCACCATTTGTTTGGAGAACATTGGGTCAGTAAATCACCACTTGCTTGAGGATATCAATATTATCCAAGGCCTTGCCGGAACCCAAGGCAACTGTGGAAAGGGGATCGTCGCACACGGTGATGGGCAAGCCGGTCTCTTCACGCAACAACTTATCCAAATTCTTTAGGAGCGCGCCGCCGCCGGTCAGCACAATGCCGCGATCGACAATGTCGGCGGACAGTTCGGGGGGCGTTTGCTCAAGAGCGATCTTGACCGTTTCCACGATGGCATCGATCTGCTCGGAGATGGCCATGCGCACCTCTTCGGAATCGATGGCCAGAATTTTGGGAATACCCGATACCAAATCACGGCCTTTGACTTCCATGGTTTCCACTTTGTCCGGATCCGGGTAGGCATTACCGATGGTGGTTTTGATGGTCTCGGCTGTTCGCTCGCCGATCAGCAGGTTGTATTTGCGTTTGACGTATTGAATGATGGCTTCGTCCATCTTGTCGCCGGCCACGCGCAAAGAGCGGCTGTAGACAATACCGGCGAGGGAAATGACCGCCACCTCGGTGGTACCGCCGCCGATATCCACGACCATGTTGCAAGTAGGCTCGGTGATGGGCAGATTGGCGCCGATGGCCGCGGCCATGGGTTCCTCGATTAAGAAGACCTCCCGGGCACCGGCCGATTCCGCGGACTCGCGCACCGCTCTTTTTTCCACCTGGGTGATGCCGGAAGGTACGGCGATGATCACCCGCGGGCGGATCAAAGATCGCCGATTGTGCACTTTCTGGATGAAGTGGCGCAACATCGCCTCAGTAACTTCGAAATCGGCAATCACGCCATCACGCATGGGACGTATGGCCACGATGTTTCCCGGAGTGCGGCCCAGCATTTTTTTGGCTTCCAGTCCCACCGCCATCACCCGATTGCGCGCCCGGTTATCGGTGCGCACCGCCACCACGGATGGTTCGCTGAGCACAATCCCTTTGCCCTTGACATACACCAGCGTATTGGCGGTTCCCAGGTCAATGGCCAGATCGCTGGAGAAAAAACCCAAAATGGTATCCAAGAAAAAGTTCATCTTTCAAACTTCCTGTTGTTTGGGGTGATGATTCAATGGCCTTCGCGGTGGCGCCCATCTGCTTGATCCGCGCATGATAACGGAACGGAATCACGCAAGCGCTTCCATTTGGCTACCAGAAACGCAAGCGCTTTTCAAGAATAAATTATGGAAATTGCGCAATAAATTCACCGATACATCCAAAGCCGGCCTCCGGATTAACTCCGACTGACCAAAGATAGGGTGACTTGCTGATCCGCGGCCGAAACACCACTGGCCGTTCCTATGGACGACCTCCCTGAATGGCACTCATCACCGCGTCGTGCAGTTTGGGTCGGAACTCCTTTATCCCGGTGCTATACCGCGACGGATGCACCCGGTTGGTCAGCAATATCAGAACAATATCCCTTTGGCGATCCATCCAGAACGAGGTGCCGGTAAACCCGAGATGCCCCACGCTGCCTTTAGAAAAATGACTTCCCGAACTCGATCCTCGCTCGTCCCTCGTGTCGAACCCCAACGCCCATGTCGTGTCAAACTGCCTCTGGAAAAATGTATTTAAGACAGTCCGATCAAACAACGCATGGCACGTGCGCCCCTGTTCAGCCGACAGTACCCCCTGCAATAGCGACCAGACCGCATGGGCCGTACCAAACAGACCCGCATGACCGGCCACACCGCCAAGCACGTAGGCATTGTCATCGTGGACCTCACCCACCAAGAGCCTGCCGCGCCAAGGACACAACTCTGTGGCCGCAAAGGTATGGCCCGTCGATGGCCGGCCTTGATCGCTGAAAAAAAGCGACCCGGGAGAGAGGGGCTTGGCGATGGCCGCGGCCCAAAACCGATCCAGCCGCTCACCCGTGATCCTTTCGACGATCCACTGCAGCACCATAAATCCAATGTCGCTATACTCGGCCCGCTCTCCGGGAACGGCCCCCAACGGCTCGTCGAGGGCCCATTGCCGCACAAGGTCGCCGCGCTGCTCAGTGGGGGTATACATCAATCGCAGATAGTAGGGCCGCCAGGCCGGCAAACCGGAAGTATGGCTCAATAGATGCCGGATGGAAATGCGCTCCTTGCCGTTCCCGAGAAACCGCGGCCAGTAGTCGTAGCACGGCCGATCCAGCACCAAACGCCCCTGCTGGACCAGAAGCATAACCGCCAGGGTGGTGGCCAGCGGCTTGGTCAAAGAAGCCAGGTCAAACACCGTATCGCAATGCATAGGTCGGTTATTGAACAGATCGGCCATGCCATACGCCTGATGCCAAACCACCGCACCGCGGGCAGCTGCCAGAAGCACCGCCCCCGGGAAGATCCCCCGTTCAACGCCCTCCTTCATCAGATGATCGACATAGCTGAAATCGCTCTTCATCTTCGGACGATGGTATCCCTATTTGATCAAGCGATCATTGCGCAGTGACGCTTTCCATAAAGGCCAGTTCCCCCTTGTCGGCATCCAACCTGGCCATGATCCCCAGGGGCAACGTCCAATTGCACTCGCCATGTCCGGCAGGCCATCCGGCTGAAATCGGCACATCGCTACCCGCAAATAGTTGCGCCACCAGATCCCCTATATCGGCCTCATCACCGCAATCCTTAAACGATCCCAGAACGATACCAGCCACCCCTTCAAAACAGCCGGCCAACTTCATTTGCACCAACATACGGTCGATCCGGTAAAGCGCCTCGCCCCTGTCTTCGACGAACAGGATGCAATCGGCATAGGACGGCGCAAAGGGAGTGCCGAGCAGATGACATAATGTAGATAAATTGCCCCCTACCAATCGCCCTTCACCCTTTCCCGGCTGGATCGCCCGAAGGGCCGGAGCAGTCAATCTGTTCGGGGATGTTCCTGAAAACGCCTGCAGCGCCGATGACCGGGTGCTGTCATCCGCTTTGCCGAGGGTACACACCACCGGCCCATGCAGAGTCACCAGTCCCGCTTTCACAAATAGGGCGTGGTGCAGGGCGGTAATATCGCTGAACCCCATGAGCAGTTTCGGATTGACACGGATTAATTCGTAGTCAAGGAGGGGAAGAATTCGCATGCAGCCAAAACCGCCCCGGGCGCACATGATGGCATCGACCGCAACGTTGCCGAACATCTCCTGGAGCTGCGCGGCCCGGCAAAAATCTTCGCCCGCCAGATAGCCTCTGGTGTCGAACAAGCCTTCGGCCAAGCGGACGCCAAAGCCCATGTTTTGCAATATGGCCAGCCCTTGCTCCAGATCATCTCTTTTGAACGGACTGGCCGGGGCCACGATACCAATGGTGGCGCCGGGTTTGAGCGCGCGCGGTTTGATGGGAGTAATTTGGGCTATCGCCATGAAGGCTGCACTCCTCGTCCTGAGGTGGTTGAAACCAACGCCGGAGTGACGGTTGTCATCGGACCGCGACTCCCATTTCTCTCTAATTTACTTAGTTTGGAAGGGATGCGGGCGCAAGTCTTTTTTCAGGGGCACCTGTGGCGCGGAAGAGATTCAACCCAAGCGCAAAGGACCCGGGCAAAGAACGGGTCAGCCGCAGGAAAGAAAAATAGAGCCCTTCCCGCGGATGAGCACTTTTAAAAATGCCGCAGGGGAGGGTTATCCCTCCCCTGCCCTATTCCGCTGTCCAGGCGAAACGGATCTATCGGTTAGAAAGCCGCTTCGGGCATCTCGACGATTTCTCTTCCAGGCCGCAAGCAGGTTTCAATGGATGCCAGCGTATGCGGCAGGGTGATGTCCACGAAAAAAGTGGCCTGGTGTATCTTTCCCAGGTAGAAATCGGACCTCTTCTTTTTCATCGCATCGGCGGCGATCACCGCCATATCGAGCAGACGCCAACACATGATCACTTCGCCGAACGCCGTCAGCGCCGGATAGGTGTAGGAAGCCCACTGCAACGGATCTCTCTGCTGGCGCAGCTTCATCTCCTCGGAGACTTCCAAAAGTCGCTGCAGCACACCATAGAGCGCCCGGATCCGGTCTCCCAACTCCGGATGTTCACGATGTCGGTCACAGAATCGTTCCACTTCCTTTTTAAAGGCGCCCAGACAGGCTCCCGCCCGCAGGGTCATTTTGCGCCCCATCAGATCCATGGATTGAATGCCGTTGGTGCCCTCATAGAGCGACATGATCTTGGCATCCCGCAGATACTGTTCCAGGGGGTAATCCTTGCAATACCCATAGCCGCCGAGGCACTGCATGGCGGTTTCGCAAACCCGGAAACCCATGTCGGAGCAATACGCCTTGATAATGGGCGTCATGAAATCGGTCAGATTTTCATAATGCGCTTTCTCTTCGCCCTCGGGTAGTTCGAGCCCCAAATCGGCCCAGAAAGCCCCCGTATAGATCATGGAGCGCATGCCATCCACGCCGGCTTTCATCCACAGCAGCATGCGCCGCACATCCGGATG
>JBAQGR010000481.1:0-1788 GCA_049287895.1 Desulfatitalea sp. | reverse complement strand
CGCAGCGCCACCTACCAATCGGGGGGCGCCTTCGGATTCCGCGACCAGTTGCAGGATTCGATGGCGCTCCTCCTCTCCAGACCCCATCTGCTGCGCGAGCACTTGCTGCTGTGCGCGGCCCATCAATTCGTGGACGGCGATGTGCAACATTGGTGGCATCCGCCCACCGGCCGGGGGGTGCGCACGCGCTGTTCGGACGATTACCTCTGGCTGCCGCTGGCGACGTGCCGCTATGTTTTGGCCACCGGCGATACCGGCGTGTTGGATGCGTCCATCCCCTTTATCCAGGGCCGTCCGGTCAATGCGGATGAAGACTCGTATTACGATCTGCCCGGGCGCGCCGACGAGACGGCCAGCCTTTACGAGCACTGTGCCCGCGCCATCCGCAACGGACTCAAATTCGGGGAGCACGGCCTGCCGCTCATGGGCACCGGGGACTGGAACGACGGCATGAACCTGGTGGGCGAACACGGCAAAGGCGAAAGCGTGTGGTTGGGATTCTTCCTTTATGACGTGCTCCTGCGCTTTGCGCCGGTCGCCCGCCTGCGCGGGGATCTGGCTTTCGTCGAGCGTTGCCAGGCGGAGGCGGACCAACTGCGCCGGAATTTAGAGCAGCACGGCTGGGATGGCGGGTGGTACCGCCGCGCCTATTTCGATGATGGCACGCCGCTGGGGTCGTCCGCCAACCCCGAATGCCAAATCGATTCGATCGCCCAGAGCTGGTCCGTTCTCTCGGGGGCGGGCGATCAGGAGCGCGCGCGCATGGCCATGGATGCGCTGGACACGCGCCTCGTGCGCCGGGACCATGGGCTGATCCAACTGCTGGACCCGCCCTTCGACACATCGGCGCTGAATCCCGGCTATATCAAAGGCTACGTCCCGGGCGTCCGGGAAAACGGCGGGCAGTACACCCACGCGGCCATCTGGGCGGCCATGGCCTTCGCGCGCCTCGGGGATCACCGGCGCGCGTGGGAGCTCTTTACCATGATCAACCCGGTCAACCATGCCCGCACGGCCGGTGAGGCCGCCACCTACAAAGTGGAACCCTACGTCATGGCCGCCGACGTCTACGCGGTGGCGCCGCATACCGGCCGCGGCGGCTGGACATGGTACACGGGCTCGGCCGCCTGGATGTACCGGCTGATCGTGGAATCGCTGCTGGGGCTCGAACTCGAAGTGGACAAACTGCGCTTCAGGCCGTGCCTGCCCGCGGATTGGGAAGGGTTTAAGATGCACTACCGCTATCGCGAGACGATCTACCACATTACGGTTGCGCAAATGCCTGCCGGCCGTGGCGAGATGGTCGTGAGCCTGGATGGCATCGCGCAACCCGACAGGACCATCCCCCTGGTGGACGACCATAAGGAACACCGGGTCGAGGTGCGGATACCCGGTTCGCGTACAGCTCTCCAATAACTATCGCCTAAAGAAACTTTTGCTTCACGGCCAAGATGCGCGCCACCGCCGGCGCGCCATTGAGAAGTAATTCTTCCGATGATTGCAGGGCTTTTAGAATTTCGGCATGGGCCGCGTCTATCTTGGGGCCCGCATGGCAGACCAGCAGAATATCCACGGTCGCGGCCAGGCATTGCTTCACGATGGTAGCGAGGTCGTAGTGTTTGGCGATGGCGCCCATGTCCAGATCGTCGGTCAGCACCAGACCGTCATAGCCCATTCGGCCGCGCAGCAGATCCTGGGCGATGGCCGCCGAGAGGCTGGCCGGCCATTGGGAATCGAGGCGCGGATAGCGGATGTGGGAGAGCATGATGCCGCCCACATCGGCCTCGA
>JBAQGR010000480.1:0-3902 GCA_049287895.1 Desulfatitalea sp. | reverse complement strand
GGGGAAGTTCCGGCGCACTACCAACGGGGGGGTTGGTGGTGCGCCGGGCGTCACGAAGGGGTGGAAGCTATTTAAATGGACGGGAACGGACCTCCAAGAACGGAGCGTGTTCATCGCCCAAGGCGGGGTTGGGGAAACGCCGGATCGAACGCGGTTGCAGGCAATTGGGGGTGTGCCCGCGGCGCAGATCCGACGGGGGTGAAACCTGACTCTTTTCCGGTGCAACGCTGAGGATGCTCAGCGCTTTTCCGGGATCGCATATTGAAACCTGTGGAAGTCTCTCTTGCCTCCCATTTCCAGGATCATTTCTGGATAACCGCCGGCCGGCCTCCCTTCCCCCCCCTTTTGAAGTTCCGAGATCCTGCCGGCGATTCTCATGATGATTGAGCAAGGCGTGTGCCAAACCGTATTCGGTTGAAATCATATAAAATATGAATTTCAATGCTTTTTTCGAAGCAACGCCGGGTGCGCAATTCACGCAAGGGGGGTACGAAATTTGCGCACCTCCAATGGGCTCGGGGCCGACGCCTCTATGGCAAATAATCTTCCCGTAACGGTGTGAACAGCTCTATCGCCGCGCAATCCGCCAGGGCCAAGGCGCTGTGCGTTACATCGGACGGGATGCACCAGCTGGCGCCGGCCGCGATATCCACGGTTTCCGCGCCGATGGTCAGGCGCAGGCGGCCCGACACCAGAAAGCCGGTCTGCTCGTAGGGGTGGTGATGGGAAGGCAGGGTGCTGCCCTGTTGGATATCGAAGCGGACCAGAATCGTCTTGGGACCCCAGACCAATGGGGTCATGTCGATACCGTCCAGCATCTTGCGTCTGGGTCCGGAGCCGTTGGGGTTGAGCATGAGAATGCCTCCTATGTTTTTATGGATACTTCCATACGCTTTCGGATTTCAGATTTCAACCATGGTCGCTTGACATTCTCATGCGTGCATTTTTCCGCACGCGCTTCATCACCTGCGGCCTGCTGGAAGAGGATGGCCAGGTGTGGGACGAGACCGGAGAGTTGATCGCCATTTCACGGCAGATCGCCCAGTATCGGGTCGGGAAATAGGTTCAGCCGGTATTGTTTTTACTTCCGGGAGAACCAATCCACCATGTCGCGGACCGATTGCTGGTCGAACTTCATGCGGAACTTGGCAAAGGGGCCCTGGGCCGTATAACTGGCGGCGGAGAAATCTTCGTCTTCGAAGCCGGTGAAGTTGTAGCCCAGGCTGAGCCAGGCGTTTTTGAACAGGGTGTAACCCACGGAGAGGCCGGTGCTGTAATCGAGCTGATCGGCCTGCCAGGAGTGCAGTAAACTGGCCTGGGCGCCGATGTCCCAGTGCCGGGTCAGGTCGTAGCGCGCCTCGAGCCCGGTCAGATCGGTGTATCCCGTGTAGCTGCGGTCGTCGATGGTGTCGAAGACATATTTGGCGCCGTACTGCATGGCCAGTTGCAAGCGATAATAGGGCCGGTAGTTGAGATTCAGGTTGTTGACGATGCGCCGGGCATCGGTCCGCTCCTGGTCGTCTTCTACGCGGTCGAACTTGTAATCCAGACGGTCGAAGAGGATCCAGTCGGTGTGCGTGGGCCGCCAGGCAACGCTCAGGCGCACATCGCCCGCCTGGGTGTCGGCAGCGGCCAGCGCATCGGTGGTGAACATCTTGATGCCGGCGGACAAGCCCAACCCCTTGCGTACTTCTCCGGCGATACCGGTGATCAGCCCCCATTTGTCCTGGGTGTCGGCCCAGCGGCTTTCCACGCGGCCGGCCCAGGACCAGAAATCGGCTTTGTAGCCCAGCCCTAGGGTGGCGGCCGTAAAGTCTTCGGCCGCGCCGGCAGCGGTCGGAGAGTTGGCGTTAAAGGGCGAATAATCGTTCGAACGGATCGAGCGGGAGCTGTCCAGGCCGCCGTCGGCATTCCAGTGCTGGGTGATGCGCCAGGTTTGAAAGAGCCCCAGGTTGGCGAAGAGGCGCTCACCGTTTTCACGGGTCTGCTGACCCACGGACGAGCCCAGTTGGCCGCCGGTCCAGGGGGTGGCCTTGAAGCCGACGCGACTGCTCTGGGTCTCTTCACTGCCGCCCTGGGTGAACTCCTGCTCGGCGAAAACCGATACCGGTTTGGAGATCTGATAGTCCGATCCCAGAATGGTGCGGGTGGGATAGTCGACGCTCTCGTCATGGCCGCCGATGGATTGATCGTGGGTCGCGCGCAGCTGCAGGCGGTTGTCCAGGAATGTGCGCGAGAGTCCCAGCAGCAATTGATCGGAGACATTGTCGCTGCCGTCGGCCAGACGATCCTGCACCATGCGTCCGCCGGCCCGCAAGCTGTAGTCGTTCGCGGAGAAGACCAGATCGGCTTCGCCGAAATCGCGTACGGCATCGCGGGCCAGGTTGTCGTAGCGGTAGGTTTCGCCGGTCAGGGTCCAGCTGGGTTTGAAGCGCCAGGCGGCGTCCGCGCCGGTTTTGCGCGTTTCGATCTCGCTGCCGTTTTGCTGGCCCAGGCCGAAACCGTCGCCCAATTCGCGGAAGTAGACCTGGCCGTCTAAGTTTTCCGTGCTTTTGCTTACTTCTGCAAGATAGCCCTGGCCGCTGGTCTCCTGGCCACCAACCCCCGGGACTCCCTCTTCCGTGCGTGTGCCCGCCACTTCGGTCTTGACCTTCAGACCGCCGCCCAGATCGAGCTGGGCATCCAGGCCGCCCAGTTGGCCGGCGGCATCGCTGGGGCCTTCGTGGATGTAAGTGGCGCCTACCTCCAGTTGATCTTCGAGCAGCTTGACCGAACCGCGGCCGCCGTAGGTGTAGCTGTCTTCGCTGGGATCTTCGGATTCGTATTCGGCCACGATGAAGATGGGGTTGAAGTTCTCGTCGCGGCTGTAGATCGGCGCTTTGAAGAAGAGGGTGCCGGCCTCGTAGTCGATGCTGTAGTCCACGAAACGCATCATGACGCGGCTGGACAGGATGACTTCGCTGCGGAAGCGATCACGGATTTCGATGGTGATCTTGTCCGAGTTGATCATGATGGACCGGCGCGAGAGGCGGTAGAGTCCGGAGGTGCCGTCCCCCTGGATTTCGTCGCGCACATAGGCCTGGTGGGCGTCGGCGGCAAAGAGCGAATAGCCGTAGCGGTCGCCGTTGTACTCGGATTTGAGTCCGTTGAGCCGGCGGCTGTAGCGCGACAGTTCGGTGACGGTCAGGCCGGTCTCATAGTCGCCGAACAGGGCGTAGAACTGTTCGCGCTCGATCTTCAGGTAGAGCTTGCGGATGCTGGAGGCTTCGTACTGCTGCTGGGTGGCGTCGCCATAGAGCGTGTAGTAGCTCTCCGGATCGATGGTTTGAAACATCCGGTTGTCGGGATCGTTGCGGTCGCGCGCCGAATCGTAGGCGGCAGTGAGCAGCCACTGGCCTTTGACCTTGCCTTTGGCGAAAAAGGCCATGCGGCCGTCCTGGTAGAAATCTTCGGCGGCATCGACGGCGTGCAGATGCTCCATGTTGCCGCTCAGGGTGTTGTAGCCGGCCGTGCCTTCGGCCAGACCCACCAGAATCCACTCGCGGGCCTCGGGTTGCAGCCAGGCGCGGATCTCCTGCTCGCGGCCGTCCAGATGCAGGGTTACCACGGCCTGGCCGCTTTGGGTGGTGGGTTGCAGCCGGATGTGGGCGATACCGTCGCGGCCCACGGAATAGCGCGGCTGGCCGCGTTCGATCTGGGCGATGCCGTTGCGCAGTTCGTCGACCTTTGCTTCGGCGGCATGGGGCGCCAGTACCGAGAAGTCGCCGAGGATGCCGAAGCGCGCCGGATGGCCGTCGCGGTCGGTCAGGCGCACGGCCAGCACCGGTGCCTCTTTGCCGTTGGCGATCAGGTTTGAGGCCGCTTTCACCAGGACGGCCTTTACCGGTGGTCCGGAGTAGTGG
>JBAQGR010000479.1:0-2114 GCA_049287895.1 Desulfatitalea sp. | reverse complement strand
GACATGGTCTATGGACAGTGCATGTACGCTAAAGGCAATGAAGTCCAGGGCATGCGCCAAGCCTCGGCCCGGCCCGCCCCAAGAGTGTACACGCGCAGGCCGCCGCCACCACCGGTGAGTTCCCGGCGTTATGGGTCACCACCCCCGCCGCCGCCGCGTCAAACCGAGAGTGCGCCACCGATCCAAAACGAAAAACCGGAGCCGGAGCCGCCGCCATCAACGACCCCAAATACAAAACCACTGCCGCCGCCACCACCACCTCCCAAATGAGGTAGGCGGTCGCGGGCAGGCAATGTGTGAGTGAACTTGCATAATGATTACCTTCCATCCGGCAAACACTCGGCGGATCGGTAAAAGGAGGAATGGGTATGCGTACCATGTCTATTTTCGCATTGGGATTGATCCTGGGTCTTATGCTCGGGGTCTCGCCGGCTCTGTCCGAAGAAGTCGACCTCACTCCGCCGCGGCTCAGCTATGTGGACGGCGAGGTATCGTTCCTGCGACCGGGTGCGCCGGACTGGGTCGAGGCCCAGCTCAATACGCCCCTGGCCCCCGGTGACCAGCTCTACACCGGTTCACCGGGCAACTTCGAGCTGCAAATCGGCGCACGCGCCTTTGTGCGCGGGTGGGCCAACACCCAGATCGGCTTGGAGAACCATGATCCTGCGTTTCTGCAATTCAAGGTAACATCGGGATACGCCGCCTTTGATCTGCGCTCTCTGCCAGCGGGCAGTACGGTGGAGGTGGACACCCCCAACGCGGCCTTCACCATCAACCGCCCAGGCTACTATCGAGCGGATGTCGACGGTGAGCGCACCACTTTTACCACCCGCCGGGGGGGATCGGCCGTGGCCACCCCTTCCGGTGGTCAGAGCGTCAGCATCGCGCCGAGTGAAGAAGTAGTTCTGGAAGGCGACACCACTCCAACCATCACCTCCTATGCGGCCCCACCGGTCGATGTGTGGGATCAATGGAATTACGACCGCACCAATGACCTGCTGGATACGGTCAGCGCCCGCCACGTCTCTCCAGAGGCCTATGGAACGGATGACCTCGACCGGCATGGCTCGTGGCGCATCGTACCCACCTATGGGTCCGTGTGGATTCCTGGCGGAGTGGCCACCGATTGGGCGCCTTACAGTGATGGCACCTGGGTTCTCGATCCGCACTACGGTTGGACCTGGGTGGACCGCGCGCCGTGGGGCTGGGCCCCCTATCACTACGGCCGTTGGGTCAGTGTGGACGGCTACTGGGCCTGGGCGCCGGGCCCCGTGGTGGCCAGACCGATCTATGCACCCGCGCTGGTGGCCTTTGCCGGTGGTCCGGGCCTGCAGGTCGGCATCAGCATCGGCAGCGCACCGACCGTGGGCTGGGTGGCGCTGGGCTGGGGCGAACCGGTGGTTCCCTGGTGGGGACGTCCGGGATTCATTCACCGGCCCTATTGGTGCGGCTGGGGCGGGCCGCGCGTGGTCAACGACGTGGTCATCCATCACCACCACGTGGTACGCATTGAGGAGATTCATCATTACCACCACATGCGGGCCGGCCGCGGCATTATGGCGGTCGAAGAAAAGCATTTCGGTCGCGGACCTTCCCAAGTGATGCGTGTGTCACACGTCGATAACAAGCACCTTAGGATGCACCATGTGGTAGACCGAAGCCACGCGACCCCGGCCAGCTATGCGCCCTTTGAAAAGCGAGGCCGCCGGCCGCCGGAGGAAACTTTCCGTCGCCCGGTGGTGGCCACGCGCCGCCCCCACCAGGGTCCCTCGGAGATGCTTCATGACCAAAAACACGGAGACAGCAAAGATCGCGGCAAAGATCGTATCGGCTCACCGGTATCGCGCATTGTAGCGCCACCCAAAGGGCGCGAACCGTCCGTTTTCAAACGGCCCTCCTTCGGCCACGGAGAGGAGGAGCGGCCCCTTCTCAAACGCGGGCCGAACGCGCCGCCGGCTGCCGAAGAGCGCTCTTCCCGACGCGAACCGGCCTCCCAAGGCCCCTCGGGCCGACCGGCCGCGGACCAGCCTGCGGATCGAAAAACGGACGGCAATGGATTGAAGGAGCAGATCCAGCGGCAGGAGCGCAATGGCGACAATCACAACCGGCCGGCC
>JBAQGR010000478.1:0-3591 GCA_049287895.1 Desulfatitalea sp. | reverse complement strand
GCCAACACCCTGGCGGCCCTGTCCGTGGGTGCACGCCAGGCCGAAGTGACCATCAACGGCATCGGCGAGCGCGCCGGCAACACCTCCCTGGAAGAGGTGGTCATGGCCTTGCACACCCGCCAGAACTACCTGCCGATGACCACCAAAATCCGGACCGATCAGATCTATACCACCAGCCGCCTGGTGAGTATGATCACCGGCATCATGGTGCAGCCCAACAAAGCCATCGTCGGCGCCAACGCCTTTGCCCACGAAGCCGGCATCCACCAGGACGGCATGCTCAAGAATCCCATGACCTATGAGATCATGCGCCCGGAGACCATCGGCTTGAGCGCCACCCGGCTGGTGCTGGGCAAGCACTCCGGCCGCCACGCCCTGCACGATCACCTCAAGGAGATGGGCTACGACCTGTCGGGCGACGAACTGCACACCGTTTTCACCAAGTTCAAAGCCCTGGCCGACAAGAAAAAGTATGTCATGGACGAAGATTTGGAGGCCATTGTCACCGAAGGGGTGCTGCGTACCGCTGAAACCTTTACGCTGGAGTACTTGCACGTCACCTCCGGCACCACAGTCATGCCCATGGCCAGCGTGCGGCTTTTGATCAACGGCCGTTCGGTAAAAGACGCCGGCTACGGCAACGGCCCCATCGACGCCGCCTACAACACAATCGCCAAGCTGACCGGCACCGAATCGGAACTGCTGCGCTTTTCCATCAGCGCGCTGACCGGCGGCACGGACGCTCAGGGCGAAGTGACGGTACGGCTCAAGGAAAACGGCCTGATCGCCCTGGGGCGAGGCTCGGACCCCGACATCATCACGGCCAGTGCCCTGGCCTTCATCAACGGCCTGAACCGTCTGGAGTACTTGAAGACCCATCCCGTCGATAAAGCCCAAAGCGTGTAATCGACAAACAGGCCGGCGAAGCATTTCGCCGGCCCCGCCGAATCATCGGGCTGGGGCTCCTGGTGTTGAACAGATAATCTGACAGCGGCTCCGATAGCTGAGCATCACAGCAACTTGCCTCTTTACAATTCGGCAAATGGCATATAGTGTATTGCCAAACGCAAAGCCCAAACAGAAAGGGGGCAACAATGCATGCACTCGCGTTTTACAAATCCGCTACAACCGATCAACTCATAAGTGAGCTCAAGCAGGGCCTGCCGACCAATCTATTTGACGAACTGCGCCAGGACTTGGACCTTTCGGACAACGCTTTGTCCGGCATCCTGCTAATTTCCAAACGAACCTTGGATCGGCGCCGTGAAACTGGCCGGCTCAAAACCGATGAGTCTGACCGGGTATTGCGACTGATTCGGGTCTACAACAAGGCTGTCGAAGTATTCGACGACAAAGAAGAAGCTACAAGCTGGCTCAAAAAACCAGCGCGGGGCCTGGGTGGGCAAATCCCCTTGACCTATGCTGATACGGAACCGGGCGCCCATGAGGTAATCGCACTGCTCGACCGCATCGATCATGGGGTTTTCCCAGGATGATGATAACGGCCTGGCGCATGACAAAAGAAAAATATCTTTCCCAAGCCCTTACCGGCGATGGGTCAAAACTTTATGGCGCCCGTTGGAATCCACCAGGAACCGTTGCAACTTACACAGCCGACAGCTTATCTCTGGCCATCTTGGAACTGCTCGTCCACCTGAATAATTATCGCAATATCCGAAGCTATGTTGCCGTGTCGATCCAGTTTGACGAATCGAAGGTAACCAAATGGCCCATTAAAAGTCTGCCCAAGGATTGGAATAGTCTTCCAACTTCCGCTACAGCACAGCAATTGGGCCAAAAATGGCTCAGTTCAAGCCAGAGCGTGGTTTTGCAAGTACCATCAGCGGTGGTGCCCAAACAATACAACTATGTCGTCAACCCACTGCATCCTGATTTCAAATCGGTAACGATTGGGTCGCCGCTGAAAGATCCGATCGATATGCGCCTGATCAAAAATGCCAAAAAGACACCCTGATCCTTGTCTTCAATAACCCGAAATGTTTTGTAGGCCATTCTCGATTTCAAAACGCGGACCCAAGTTGGATAGGTCTCAACCTTTGAGCGAACCCTTTGAATAGGGAGTTCGCGTCGGGGGCCAAGTATAACTTCCACTATGCGGAAATCATCCGAGAAATCCTTGCATCAGATTGGTTTTTCCATTGTACGTTGATGGACTGAGTACCAATGCCGGCCTATGGCCAGCCTGCTCATGACCAGCTTGCGGATCGAAATGCAGCCACACAATATCGCCAGCTTCAGGAACGTAGCGACGAGCCATTAGAAGGCCTCCTTGCCGACTGCCGGGCCGAAGTCAACTTCGGCGTGCAGGTTTTCAGGAGTAATGCCTGCTAAGGCTCTGTAAATAAATAAAGGTATCAATTGACCTGTACGCTATTTGGCCGAATAGTATAGTTCCAGTCGCCATGAAACTTGTGACGCACCAAATTTAGCCGCTCCATTTCCTCATTCGTCACCTTCCGGCCCGTTGGATATTTTCGCCGGTCCAGGCGGCAAGTTACTTTCAGCCCCTTTGCGGTGGTAGTTTTGGAGATCAACTTTACTATCGTCTCATGGTCGCGCAACGGCTCCCCGCGCCAGTTCGAGGAAATGAAAGAGAAAAGTCGGTGTTCGATCTTGTTCCATTTGCTAGTGCCAGGTGGAAAGTGACAGACGGCAATGCAAAGACCTGTCTCGTTGGCCAGCTTTTGCAGCTCCACCTTCCACAGGCGCAGCCGCGATCCGTTGCTGCCTACTCCGTCCGCAGTGATGAGAAGGTCCGTCGCCGCGGGATAGAGACGCCGACCTTCCTGCCTCCACCAGCCCCGGATGGACGCCACGGCGAAGGCGCCCGTGTCGTGGTCGGTTCCCAGATTTACGAATCCCGTGTTGCGGCCCAGGTCGTAGATGCCATAGGGATAGGCACGGGGGACATCCGGTCCGGGAAAGTCGTGCCCCCGAACTTTGACGGGATGTTTCTCCGGCAGCCACTGTTTGCCCCTATTCATGTAGTTGCCCACCAGTTCCTTTTTCTTGGTGTCTACGGAAATGACCGGCGCTCCTTTCGCCAATGCTCGCTTGACGCGCGAATTGATATAACCAAACTGGTCGTCACGGTCGGGGTGGTCTTGGCCCTCTTCGGTCTTCCGGTTACCTTGCAGGCTGTAACCCTGTTCGCCCAGGAGTTGAGCGACTTTCATGTGGCTGACCGGATGCTTCTGCCGGGTCAATTGCGCAGCCAGGGTCCGGGTGCTCTTGGAGGTCCAGCGCAACGGCGATTCGGGATCGCCCCGCGTATCCGGATCGATCAGGCGTTCCAACGCATCAGTCAAGCGCGGATCGTGGTCACAGACCTTCTTGCGTCCGGCACCCGGCTGACGAACACGGCCCGGCTCCGGTGCAGTCCCCGATTCGATCTCCCGGATGCCTTTGGCGATGGCCTTGCGCGACAGACCGCACGCCCGGCTTACCTGCGAGATGCCTCCGCGACCGAGTGCACGCGCTTCGTTGGCAGCAGTAAGTCGGCGCGTCCGCTCGTCCAGAAGTGGCCACACACCGGTCAGTTTTTCCTGAAGTTCGGCGAAAGACTTCATA
>JBAQGR010000477.1:0-12226 GCA_049287895.1 Desulfatitalea sp. | reverse complement strand
CGCAAGGCCTTGGACAACTCCATGCTGGAGATCATGAATGCTGCTTAGACGCATCTACCAATTCTTGCTGATCTATGCCCTCGGACTCCTGGGGTTGCTGGCCGTCAAGTACGGTCTGGGCCTCTCCGACTATGTGATTCCGGGAGTGACGACATTGGCGGGCACCTGCCGCGAGGTGGTGATACGTTACGCGGCCGATGTGCTCGATACCCTCGGGGTGGCGGTCGTCGGTCAGGTGCTTTCGGTCTTTCTGGCTCTGGTGATCGGTATCCTCGGTCGGCAGACCACCTGGTTCGGATCGTTCATCAAGGTGGCCGCCTACAACGTGCAGGCCTATCCCATCGTGGCCATCGCGCCGATTATCTTCATCCTGTTGGGAGATGGGTTTCTCTCCCGATTGCTCATCGCCGCCATGATCTGCTACTTTCCGTTGCTCCTGGCCGTGGTGGGCATCATGTCCGAACCGGTCACGGCCATCGAGCATTTTTACCGCCAGACCGGGCGCATGCGCTGGCAGTTGGAGGTCAAGATCCGCGCCTTCGAGAATCTCTCCAAATTGACCACGGTCATCGCCGGCAGCGCCACCCTGGCCATGGCCGGAACCATCGTGGCCGAATTCATCGCCGCCGGCGCCGGGATCGGCTACAGCATCCGCATTGCCTTGTACCAGAGCGATCTGGCCAAGATCCTGGTGGCGCTTTTCATGATCGGGATCACCTTGTCTTTATATCAAGGGCTGCTGGAGTGGGGCGGGCAGGTGGTAAAAAGGGCGTGGGCGCGATAAAGCAGCCGGATCGAGCGACGACAAATGCGACCCCAAAAGGAGCGGGAGCGTGATGCGAATCCATAGGCGGGTGTTGACCATCGTTGTTTGCACAACGTTACTCGTAACGCTTCTACTCTCCGGGCGCGCCCCGGCCGACCCAAAGGTGAATTATCGTCTCAAATGGCTGATCAATATGTCCACGGTGGGGGATATCCTGGCCGAGAGCCAGGGCTATTTTCGGCAGGCGGGCTTGGCGGTCACCCTCAAAGCGGGCGGTCCGGAAAGGGACGCCATCCGCGAACTGGAGCTGGGCTATGCCGATTTCGGCGTCGCTTCGGCCGACCAGGTGATCCAGGCGGCGGCCAAGGGGGCGCCGGTGGTGGTCGTGGCCCAGTTGTTCCAGGTCAATCCGTTGCAGTGGATCTATTTTAAGAACCAGGTGCAGGTCGATTCATTGGCCGACCTTAAAAACAAGCGCATCGGCGTTACCTTCGGCAAGAACGACGAAATCATCATGCGCACCCTGCTGGCCCAGGCCGGGATCGGCGAGGAGCAGGTGCATCTGTCGAGCGTGCGGCTGGACTACACGCCCTTCTACAAGCGCCAGGTGGATCTATGGCCGGTCTACACCAATACCCAGGGAGTCGAGATCGGGCGGAAACTGACCCAGGCCGGTGAACAGATCGGTTTCTTGAATCCCGCGGATCATGGCGTGCGTTTCGTGGCCAATTCGGTGGTCACCTCCGAACGGCTGCTGGCCCAAAACCCGGAACAGGTCGAGCGGTTTCTGCGGGCCTTGTTGAAGGGGTGGCAAGCGGCCATCGATCCGACCCATACGGAAATGGCCATCGCCGATGTCCGGCGCTATGACCGGGATACGCCCAAAGATATTCTGCTCGAACAATTGAAGGCCACGCGGGTGTTGATCCAACCCACGGGCAAGGAGACGATCGGACGGATCGATATAACTGCCTGGGAACAGACCGAGCAGATCATGCTGGCCCATGGTCAAATCGTCCGACCCGTGCATGTGGCCGGTCGTTTGCGGCCATTGCTCGTCCTTGAATAGCGGATTCTATCGATCTGGATAGCGCTCTTTGATCAGCATATCCACTTCACTGGAGCGCATGACGAAGATGCCCGTTTTTAATTGGTCGTCGAATTCCAACATGCGCTGGCTCTGGTCGTCATCCCAGACGAAACGCTCTGCCTCCGGCCTGCGCTGGACGCCTTGTCCGTAGCGGGCGAAGATTTCACGCTTCATCCGGTCGTAACCGATGCGGCCATTGGCCCACATGATGATCGTGTAGAGCTGCTCCTGCCAGAAACCGTAGATCCAGCCGTCCAAGGCGGCGGCGCCGAATTGCAGTCCCTGTCCGGGGCGCCAGTACTGCTCCACACCACCATAGGCCGGATCGGTTTTGACTTTTTCGATTCCCGGCAACGCTGTAGGGGGCATGCGCCACGAAACGCCCTCCAGTCCGGTGCCGCTGATGGTTGCTTTATGGGCGGCGGGCGGCGATGATTGGCCGGCACCGTTTGTTGAGTGTGGCAAGGGGAGCGGTTGCGTCTCTGGCGCAGCGGGCGTATTGGCCTTCGGTGGGTGTACCGTCGTATCGAGTTTAGAAATCTCCGGCGTGGGCTTTGGGTGTGGGACCGGATCGCTTTGGGCCGCCGGCGGCTGAACGCCGGCGCCACGGACCACCGCGGCCACCTCCTCCTTGTTGACGCTGACCACCAACCCCTGCATGTTGAAACGGATCTTGCCCCCCTCCTCCCAAACCCGGGAGGTGGTGAAGCGTTCGCCTGTGTTCATTACCACTTCGTCGGCCCACCCGGAGGGCAGGGGCAGCAGCACCAGGAGGAAAAGTGCGAATGCGGTTTTAACTATCGGTTGCATGGTCCCTTTGGAATCGGCCGGATGCCGTCGGGCGATAAGATTCAGCGGCGCCGGGAAAAATCGATCCGAACCACATCGCCTTTCAGCTGCGCTCTGAATCCGCCGGGATTGACCGTGGCCGGCAGTCGAATCAGATGCTGAAAAATCGGTTTTTGGCGCGGAACCACCGAGGTCGCCGTCTCTTCCGGAGGCCCGACGATCCTTTCGCCGCGGATGACCAGGAGCTTGCCGGAAATGGCCAGATGCAGGCTCTCTTCCTTGATGCTGGAGAGGGCCACCTCGATGGTCATGCCATCGTCGGTTTCATACACCTCGATGCCGGGCAACAGCTCCGCGGACATCGGATCGGCGCTTTCCAGCAGCTGCTCCTGGGACTGTCCATAGGGCTTGCGGTGATCGATCAACGGACGCCACCCGCAGAGGCTGACATGGCGATATAGGGCCGGCGATGGGCCGAAGGCCGTCCGGAAATATTTTTCCAATGCCTGATGAAAGTTATTTGGTTCGCAGCGCAAATCCAGTCTCATTGATCCCATGGTACATCTCCTTGTCCATTTGCATCCCAAAAGACACTATTGGATAGATCGGCCGTGGGGGTCCAAACTTGAGGGAGAAATCTTCAAGGCGCTATATCCTTAACAATTTATATTTATTAGATTTAACCATCTCATTTTGATAGGCCCGGGAGAGGGGAGGTGTAAGGTATAAGGTGGCTGGCTGAAGGCCGATGGTGAAAGGTCGCAAGTGATTTGGAGCGACCTTCCGCCTGAAGATATAATAGAGCTGAAACTAAAAATCGATCAGCCCCGTGTAGTTCTTCGGTGTAATTGCGGACAACTCCGCTTTGACGGCTGCCGGCACATTCAATGACGCGATAAATTCGGCAATGGCTTTGGCATCGATGCTCTTGTGAACGCGCGTCAGGGCCTTGAGCGCTTCGTAGGGCTGGGGGTAACCCTCTCGCCGCAGGATGGTTTGGATGGCCTCGGCCACCACGGCCCAATTGGCTTCCAGATCCCGTTCCAGCGCAGCTTCATTGAGCAGAAGTTTGCCCAAACCTTTCTGGATCGATTGGAACGCGATGAGGGTGTGGGCCAGCGGGACACCCAGGTTGCGCATCACGGTAGAGTCGGTCAGGTCGCGCTGGAGGCGCGAGATGGGCAGCTTGGCGGCCAAATGCTCGAAGAGCGCATTGGCTACCCCCAGATTGCCCTCGGCATTCTCGAAATCGATGGGGTTGATTTTGTGGGGCATGGCCGACGATCCCACCTCGTCATTCAGGATCTGCTGCTTGAAATAGTCCATGGAGACATAGCTCCACACATCCCGGCACATGTCGATGAGGATGGTGTTGATGCGTTTGAGGTTGTCGCAGAAGGCGGCGAGGTTGTCGTAGTGTTCGATCTGGGTGGTGACACGGCAACGGTCCAGGCCCAAAATGTCGTTGACCAGATGGTTGCCGAACTCGATCCAATCCACCTCGGGATAGGCCACCAGGTGGGCGTTGAAGTTGCCGGTGGCCCCGCCGAATTTGGCCGAGAAGGGAATACTCTTGAGCAGGTTGTACTGCCTGGTCAAGCGATCGACGAAGACGTAGATCTCTTTGCCCAGGCGGGTGGGCGTGGCCGGTTGGCCATGGGTGCGGGCCAGCATGGGCACTTTTTTCCAGGCCAGGGCCTTGGCCGACAGGTCGGTGGTGACCACCTGCAGGGCTGGCGCCATGACCTGCTGCCACGCCTCCTTGAGGGCCAGGGGCATGGCCGTGTTGTTGATGTCCTGGGAAGTGAGTCCGAAATGGATAAACTCTTTATAGGCTCCGAGTCCGAGCCGGTCGAACTGCTCTTTGAGAAAATACTCCACGGCCTTCACGTCGTGGTTGGTGGTGCGCTCGATGGCTTTGACCTGCAGGGCATCCTCCGACCCGAATTTCGTGCCGATGGCGCGTAATGGTTCGAAGCGCGCTTTGTCCACGGCCTTGAGCTGGGGCAGGGGCAGTTCGCACAGGGCGATGAAATATTCGATCTCCACGCGCACCCGATATTGGATCAGGGCGCCTTCGGAAAAGAAAGCGGCCAGTGGTTCCGTCAGCCGGCGATAGCGCCCGTCCACCGGCGATATGGCTTCCAGGGTGGTTAGATTCATGATGTCGCTCTTTCTCGTTTTTATGGTTACCGATTTGGAATTCAGTGAGACTATATCCAGGCGCGCTCGTTCGTGTCAAGGTATGCAAATCCCGTGCGGCCATTCTCTTTCTATTGTTCTCCTCCGTGCCGGACCCAGGCGGGCACCTGCGCCTCCAATTCAGAACATATGTCAGTTGGGGCTGTATAGGGATTTTGGTGGACCCCTATCTTCTGTTTGACAACCCCACGCCGGGTGTTCAATAGTATGGTCTTGCAAATCACGTCGATGAAGTAATCGCATCGACCGCCGACGGGTCGGCATCAACAAACGGGGTCTGGCTATGGGCTATGTTTTCGATTTTCAGGATTCACGCGCCTACGCCGCTTGGGCCTCCCGACAGTGCGACCAGTGGAGCGCGCGGATGCAGCTCCGGTTGATGCTCCAGATGCTCCATCCGGCACCGGGGGAATCGATTCTGGATATCGGTTGTGGGGCCGGCACCGCCATGCAGCCCCTGTTGGGATTGGGGCTCAATGTCACCGGACTCGATCCTTCGCCTTATATGTTGGAACTCTGCGCCGAGCAGCTGGGGAACCGCGTGGATTTGTACCGGGGGGTCGCCGAGGATTTGCCGTTTGACGACAACTCGTTCAACCACGCTTTCTTCTTTATCAGCCTGGAGTTTGTGGACGATCCGATCAAGGCCATCGAAGAGGCCTGCCGGGTGGCCAAAGACAGAGTGTTTATAGGCTTTTTGAACCGCTTCGCCCTTAAGGCGGTGCAACACTGGCCTCGAGAAGTGCAGGGGGGCGATCTGTTCGACCACGCCCGGCTTTTCAGCGTGTGGGAGCTGAAGAAGATGGTACGGTCGATGGCCGGGCCGGTGCCTGTGATTTGGCGCACGGTATGCCAGTTATCCCAGTCACCGGTCAAAATGTTTCAATCCATCGAACAGTCCCAACTCGTCCAGCGTTGTCCGTTTGGCGCCTTTGCCGGCATGGTGGCCACCCTGGTGCCCCGCTTCCGCACCCGGCCGCTGGCCATACGCTACAAGCCGGAGAAAGCTCATCGGGTGGTTGCCGGTTCGGTGCCCGCGGGGACCGCCTGCCTCGGCGAAGAGATCTCCCGGGGAGGGTGCCCGTCCGTCGGCGGCCACCCCAACCGATACCCTTGATGGAGCTGACAGATGCGCGCCTGTCTTTATGAATCCATAGATAATCAGATAGATAATCAGATAGATAATCAGATGGATGATCAGAGCGTGCAGTGCAACCTGTGCAACCACCGTTGCGTGATCCGACCGGGCCGGCGGGGCATCTGCCATGTGCGCCAAAACGATGGGGGCGTCCTGAACAGCCTGGTTTACGGCCGACTGATCGCGCTCCACATCGACCCCATCGAGAAAAAACCGATGTTCCACCTGCTGCCCGGCAGCCGCTCTTACTCCATCGCCACGGTGGGATGTAATTTCCGCTGCCGTTTCTGCCAGAATGCGGATATCGCCCAGATGCCCAGCGACCGCGACGGCCTGGTCATGGGCAACAGCTGCACCCCTGAAGCGGTAGTCGCCGATGCCCTTGGACAAAAATGCCAGAGCATCGCCTATACCTATACCGAACCCACCGTCTTCTTCGAATTTGCCTTGGATACGGCCAGGATCGCCCATGACCAGGGGCTCAAGAACATCTTCGTGAGCAACGGCTACATGACTCCGGAGGCCGTGGAGATGGCGGCGCCCTATCTGGACGGCGCCAATGTGGATTTGAAAGCCTACAGCGACGATTTTTACAAGAACCAATGCAGTGCGCGGCTGGAGCCGGTCAAGACCACCTTGCGGACCATGAAACGCCTGGGCATTCTGGTGGAGGTGACCACTCTGCTCATTCCCGGGCTCAACGACGATCCCCAGGAGCTGCACGATCTGGCTGCTTTCTTGGTCAACGATCTGGGGCCGGAAACCCCCTGGCACATCAGCCGGTTCCATCCCACCTACCGTCTTACCGACCGCCCCGCTACCCCGGTGGCCACCCTGCGCCGCGCCCGTGACACCGGCCTCGAGGCCGGGCTGCGCTACGTCTACATGGGCAACGTTCCCGGCGAAGAGGGTGAAAACACCGTCTGCCACAATTGCGGGACGATGTTGATCGAGCGTTGGGGGTTTACCATCCGGCGCAACACAGTGGCCGAGGAGTGCTGCCCAAATTGCCGGACACCGGTCTATGGGATCGGAATGAGCGGCACTGTCCCGAAGGGTCAAATCGACGACATCAACGCCAGATAGTGCTCTGCCTCATCCAGCTTGCCGCGCTTGCGGCAGCCTTGGGCGTAGATCCGGCATTTTTCTGCGAGCATCGCTTGGGCCGCGGACTGCTGGGATGCGGAGAGACACCCTTGTCCCAGAATTTTGACGAGGGCCTGAATGCGGTATTTATCCAGTTCGGGCAGGCGCGACAGCTGGTCGGCGTGCCCGCCGCGCTTGACGATCAAGGGGGTTTCGATCAGGCCCACCGGGTATTTCCAGGTGATGCGCAGCCACAGGTCGTAATCTTCGCAGGCCGGCAGCGCTTCGTCGAACAGGCCCACTTCGTCCAGCAGGGATCTGCGCAACATGACGGCCGAGGGGCTGACCAGGCACAAAGGCAGTGTCTTTTCGAAGATCATCCCCCCGAATTTCCGATGGCGCTCCTTGGGATTGACCCGCCGGCCGTTGCGAACCCAGCTCTCTTCGGTCTGGCACAGCATCGTCTCGGGGTGCCGCTCGAAAAAAGCGACCTGGGCGGAAAGTTTTTCCGGCAGCCAATAGTCGTCCGAATCGAGCAGGGCGATCAGTTCGCCCGCGGCAGCCTGGATGCCGCGGTTGCGAGCCGCGCTGACCCCCCGGTTCTCCTGGCGCACGCATTTGATGCGCGGACCATACGAGGAGAGGAGCGCGGGGGTGTCGTCGTCGGAACCGTCATCGACCACGATCAGTTCAAACCGGGGATAGGTTTGGGCCAGGACCGAATCGATGGCCTGGCCCGCGAGTCCGGCACGGTTGTAGGTCGGCACGACCACCGATACCAAGGGAAGGTGGGAGTGACGCGCGGCTTGGGGGGCGAGGGTTGACATTTGTTCTGCCTTAGACCTATTTTCCCGTGGATTTGAGCTGCGGTTGCAGCGCGTGCGTCGCCGGGGCAAATTGTATAAACCGTGCCCGAGGGCGTGTCAATCGGCGGTGGTTTTCGTGGAGAAGATAATGCAAAGAGTTTCCATGCTTCTTTTGATTGTGCTCTGGGTCGCTTTCCAGACCGCTTGCGGCGGCGATGCGAAAGTAGAAACCGGCAGCACGGCCCCAACTGCAACGGTGGCCAATAATACAACCACCTTCGTGACCATCGGCACTGGCGCGGTGGATGGCATTTACGAAGCCTTCGGCCAGGCCATTGCCTCAATGGTCAATCGTAAGCAGGCGCGACACGGCATTCATTTAACGGTCGAATCCACCGGCGGCGCGGTGTTCAATGTGAACGCCGTCATGGCCGGTGACCTGCAATTCGGCCTGACGCGGTCCGATCGCAATCACCAAGCCTTCAAAGGCCTGGCTCACTGGAAAGAGAGAGGTGCCCAGAAGGAGCTGCGGTCGATCTTCAGCCTGCCCTCCGCTGCGGTGGATGCCAATATCACCGCGATCCAATCCAATCCTGACACGCTCGGCGACGCGGGCACGGAGCGTTTCGGGAGTATGACCACCCTGATCACTTCCGCCAAGGTACCGGAAAGCATCGTCTATGTCGTTACCAAAGCGGTGTTCGAAAACTTCGAAGCGCTCAAGGATCTGCATCCCGCCTATTCCGGACTGACCCAAAAGGGAATGCTGGAAGGGCTCTCGGCACCGATCCACCCCGGCGCTCTGAAGTACTACCAGGAAGCCGGTGTAAAGTAGCGCCGCTTAACTTGGTTTATTTCGTCTGTACCGTTTCAAGTTGGATTGGATATAGCCCCAGTGCAGGGCCCAGTGGATCAGCATGCTCCCTATAAAAAAGAGGGCCGTCCACTCGTGCAGGCCCTGCAGGAAGTGTCGCAGCGCGACCAGCGCGCCGCCGGCCGCCGCATAACCTTTGGGCAACAATAGCCAGTTGACCAAACCGGTAAAGGCCAAAATTGCCAGCAGAATAAAAGAGAGCATGTTGACCATCCATATTTTGGCCGCTCGATCGTTCGCCATGACCCAGTCCTCCTTGGAAGTGTTTCCGGAAAAAATAATAATTCTCGCGCATGCCGTTTCTTTTCGCAAGTGAATTACTGACGGTGCATCGCCCTGATTGTATTCAAGGCAAGGATGTGCTACCGTTCCAGGCAGTTATCGGAACCTTTCCTAACCGCATGCAGCGAGGGCAGCTTGACGGTACGCGGATTCAGAACCAAGATCGCGCTCAATGTCGCTTTTTTGGTCCTGCTCTCGGCCATCTTCACGGATGTGCTGGTGGTGCTCATCGTCCAGGGCGTGTTGGTGCGCAACCGGTTGCATCAAGAGCGCACTTTGATGGAAACCGCTGGACGGCTGGTGTTGGATCGCCCCCCGGGCAGTGCGCTTTCTCCGACCGATGCCCTGGCCCAGGGCGAATGGACAGCGGTCCTGATGGTGGATGCCCGGGGCCGCCATATGTATGCAATCGGCGATGAGACCTATACGTTGCCCCGCTTGACGGCCGGCACGGCGGCCGCGCTCGCTTCGCAAACAATTCAGTACGATCATATGGGACTGATCTGGGCCGTTTTCTGGTGGCACCCCCGGGCGGTGCTGGTTTCGGTACCCGTCGGCCGCGATGGTTTGCTGCTGGGCGCCATGGCCAGCGTCGTGCCGTTGGCGCCGGTGTATGACAAACTGCGGCAGTATAACAAACCGGTGTTCATTTACATTCTCATCAATACGGTCGTTTTGAGTTTCGTCGGGCTCTATCGTATTTTTCGTATTTACCTGCGCCCCATCGACCGCATCATCCACCAGGCCGACGACTATGGCCGGGATGAAGATCTTTTCTTCACTTTCCGGCAGGAAGACAACGAATTGAACCGGCTCTCGTCGGCCCTTAACCGCATGCTCCAACGCATCACCGAGGATCGGCAGAAGCTCAAAGAGAGCGTGACCTGCCTGGAAAAGGCCAACGCCGAGCTCAAACGAGCCCAGAACGAAATCATCCGGGCCGAAAAAATGGCTTCCGTGGGCCGCCTGGCTGCCGGCATCGCCCATGAAATAGGCAACCCCATCGGTATCGTGCTCGGATACCTCGATTTGCTCAAGCAACCCGATCTGCAACGCGAGGAGCTTGACGATTTCACCCGACGGGCGGAAAAGGAGATCCAGCGGATCAATACCGTCATCCGCCAGTTGCTGGATCTGGCGCGGCCCAAAGAGGAACCGGCGCAAATCGTCGCGGTGCACGCCGTGATCCAGGATATTGTCCAGGTCATGGCCCATCAGCCCATGATGGCCGATATCCGGCTGAAAACCCGTCTGGAGGCCGTGGACGACCAGCTGTGGGCCGACGCCGATCAACTGCGCCAGGTCTTTCTCAATCTGCTGCTCAACGCCGGCGATGCCATCCGCGCCGCGGGGCGGATGGGGGATGGCCACATCACCATATCCACTGCCTCTGCGCAGGGGCCGCCACCCCGGGAAGAAAAAGGGCTGACCATCCGCTTCGAGGATAATGGCGAGGGGATCGCCCCGGATCAGATCGAGACTATTTTCGATCCTTTTTATACGACCAAAGAGCCGGGCAAGGGTACCGGTCTGGGGTTGGCGGTCAGCTACATGATCATCCAGAAGCTGGGTGGCACCATTCGCGTGGAAAGCCAACCCGGTCATGGGACTACCCTGGTGATCCACTTACCCCTGAGCAGGCTCGATGCCTCCCCCGGCGCATCCCCCGAGGCTGTCGACGATGCTTCTGAAAATGGGCATGGACGACCACCGCATAACCCTTTGTGAGCCGAACGCCATGAGCGACGAGACATTACCAGAGACCGGCCGTTCCTCGATATTGATTATCGATGATGAGGAGAACATGCGCCACATGCTGGCCAGCATGCTCAAACGGGATGGCTACACCGTGGAGACCGCCGCCGATGGGCAGGAAGGCCTGGACAAAGTCCATGCGTCGGCATTCGATTTCGTGTTGTGCGATATCAAAATGCCCAAGGTGGACGGGATGTCTTTTTTAAAAGCGCTGCTACCCACGGTCCACGGCATGACCATCATCATGATGTCGGCCTATGGCACCATCGATCTGGCGGTGGAGGCCATGAAGCTGGGCGCCTATGACTTTATCTCCAAGCCGTTCAAGAGCGACGAGGTGCGCCTGGCCATCAAAAAGGCCGAGGAGCGCGACCGGCTCAAGCGCGAAAATCTACTGCTCCGCGAGCAGGTGCGCCGCTTCGAGGAGCGCCATCGCTTCGGCAACATGGTGGCCAAAAGCGCGGCCATGCAAAAGGTGTTCGAACTGGCCGCCAAAGTGGCCCAATACAATACGACCATCTTGATCGTGGGTGAAAGCGGTACCGGCAAAGAGCTGGTGGCCCAGGCCATTCACCAGGCCGGGCCGCGCCGATCCAGGCCCATGGTGCCGGTCAACTGCGGCGGCATTCCGGAAACGTTGCTGGAGAGCGAGCTGTTCGGTTACGTCAAGGGCGCCTTTACCGGTGCCGACCGCAACAAGAAGGGGCTCTTCGAAGAGGCCGATGGCGGGACCATCTTTTTGGACGAGATCGGCGAGATGCCGGTTTCATTGCAGGTCAAACTGCTGCGCGTGCTACAGGAGAGCGAAATCCGTCCGGTGGGCCAGGCCGAAAGCCGCGCGGTGGATGTGCGCGTCATCGCCGCCACCTCGCGCCACCTGGCGCAAATGGTGGCCGAGGGCACATTCCGCGAAGATCTTTTCTACCGCCTCAACGTGATCAACATCGATTTACCGCCTTTGCGCGAGCGTGGGGAGGATATCCCGCTCCTGTGCCAGCATTTCATCGCGGAATTCAATGCCTCCCTGCGGCGCAAGGTCAAAGGCATCGCCCCCGCGGCTATGTCGCTGTTGCTTCAGCACCGCTGGCCGGGCAATGTGCGTGAATTGGAAAATGCCATCGAACGTGCCATGGTCCTGGCCGGAGACGAGTGGCTTATGCCGGAGAGCTTTGTTCTGCCCGGTGGGGCCGCGGCCGCCCGTCCTTGCGCCGAGCAGATCCTGGATGGTTACTCGATTAAGATTGCCCAGAAGCTCATGGAAAAAGAGCTGATCGTCAAGGCGCTCAAAGCGACCCAGGGCAATCGCACCCAGGCCGCCCGCCTTCTGGAGATCAGCCATCCCTCGCTGCTCAGCAAGATGAAGAGCTACACGATCGATCTATGATTAGAAGTGGTTTCAAAACCTCCCCTCGGGCCCAAATTCTGCGTTGGGGTGAGG
>JBAQGR010000476.1:0-2986 GCA_049287895.1 Desulfatitalea sp. | reverse complement strand
GGCTGGCGCCTTGGTTGCGGGGCCGCGTCTCGTCGACCCAGACATGGATGGGAATGCCGGCATTGTGGGCCTGGTAGATGGGCGAAAGGGCAGTTCCCCAGTCGACGGTGGCGAGCCAGCCGGCATTGCAGTGGGTGAGGATGTGGACGGTTCGGCCGCTCCTGGCCCGGCTGATGGCCACCACCAGGGCAGCGCCGTGCTCGCCGATGCGGCGGCAGCGCGCCACCTCCTCCGCGTCGATGGCCGCCGCCTCCCCATGAGCCGCGGCGAGGCGCTCCGCCTGGGTATCGGCCCGCAGCACCGCGGCCGACACGCGCGCCACGGCCCAGGCGAGATTCACTGCCGTAGGCCGGGCCGCTTCGATCCGTTGGCAGGCCTGGATGAAGGCCGGCTCGTCTTTTGCGGTGAGCAACGCAATCAGCACACCGTAGGCGCCGGTGACGCCGATGAGCGGCGCGCCGCGCACCACCATCTCGACGATGGCCTCGATCACCTGGCCCACCGTGGTCAGATCCAGTAGCACCAGACGGTGGGGCAGCTGGCGCTGGTCGATCACCTTGATCGTGCGGCCATCCGCGTCCAGCCAGATGGGCCGCATCTCTTTTCCGTCCACCTTCATCGTCCAAACCTTTCAGTACGCTGATAGCGATGCTTGCCATCGCTTTAAATTGTCATTTTGGTAAACTCGTAAAAAATCTATGGAGTTCCGTTTGTGTCATCCCCGCGAAGGCGGGGATCCAGAGCAGTTGAGCATAACTGGATTCCCGCCTTCGCGGGAATGACGAATCGCGCGTCAATGCAATGTTCACAAGCGCATCACTTCTCAGCGACGAACAGCGGCACGATCTTGAAGGCATCCACATCCACCAAGCCCTTGTCCGTAATCTTCAGGGCCGGAATCACCGGCAGGGCCATGAAGCTCAGGGTCATGAAGGGGTCGGGAAGTGTTGATCCCATGCGGCGGGCCGCGGCCAGCAGGTCATCGAGCCCGGCGCACACCCTTTCCATGGATCGGTCGGACATCAGGCCGGCGATGGGCAGGGCCAGCCGGGCCGTTACCTGTCCTCCTTCAACGGCCACCAGGCCGCCGCCCATCTCCGTCAGCGCGGCCACGGCCGCATGCATGTCCTTGTCGCCGGCTCCCACCGCGATGATGTTGTGGGAGTCGTGGGCCACGGTAGCGGCCAGGGCGCCGTGCGTCAACCCAAAACCGCGGATGAATCCGATGCCGGTGCGGCCGGTGCCGTGGTGACGCTCCACCACGGCGATTTTGAGCAGATCGCGCGTGGGATCGGCTACGGCCCGGCCATCGAGGATGCAAGCGTCGTCCAAAGCATTGCGGGTGACGATCTGGCCGGGCACGGTTTCGATCACCCGCACCCGCCGGCCCCGGGCAGTCACCGTAAAATCGATACGCGCCAGGGGCACGTTCAGCGCTATTGCCGCGGCCGGCGTCGTCGCGGCAGCCCCGGAGTCCACCAGGCGGCCCTCTTCGGCCACCAGGCGTCCGCCGCAATAGACCTGGCGCACCACCGGATCGTAGAGATCGTCCAGCACCACCAGGTCGGCCCGGCGGCCGGGCGCCAAAGCGCCGATCTCGTCCAGGCGGAAGTAGTCGGCCGGGTTCAGGGTGGCCATCTGAATGGCCGTGATGGGGTCCAGGCCGCTGCGCACGGCCCTACGCACCATGGCGTCGATGTTCCCCTCGGCCAGCAGGTCGTGGGCGTGGCGGTCGTCGCTGCACCACATCATGCGCCGGGCGGTGCGGGGGGTGATGGCCGGCAGCAGGTCGTCGAGATTGCGCGCGCCGGTGCCTTCGCGCACCATGATGTGCATGCCGGCGGCCAGCTTTTCCAATGCTTCCCGGGCCGAGGTGCACTCGTGGTCGCTGGCGATGCCCGCGGTCAGGTAAGCATAGAGTCCGCGGCCGGTCAGGCCCGGCGCGTGGCCATCCACGGGTTTGCCCGCGGCGCGCATGGCCGCGATCTTGGCCAGGACCTCAGCATCGGTGTGGATGACCCCCGGAAAATTCATCATCT
Source organism: Desulfatitalea sp. (assembly GCA_049287895.1). Classification (GTDB taxonomy): domain Bacteria; phylum Desulfobacterota; class Desulfobacteria; order Desulfobacterales; family Desulfosarcinaceae; genus Desulfatitalea. Next base: position 947 of record JBAQGR010000476.1, on the reverse strand, counting down.
CGGCCAGGCCCACGATGCGGCTTTGACCCAGGTAGGGGCGCAGCATTTTGGCGGTCAGGCGCGCGCCGGAACTCTCCATGTCGGTGGCCGGCACGCACGACGGCAGGGTGAAGTAAAAGTGGACGGCTAAGCCGTCGCTGGCGGCCAGCATGTAGTCGATACCGGCTGTGCCCAGCACGTTGGCGATCTCATGGGGATCGGCCACCACCGCGGTGGTGCCATGGGGTGCCACGGCCCGGGCGAACTCGGCCGGAGCCACCAGGGCGCTTTCGATGTGCACGTGGGCGTCGATGAAACCAGGGGCCGCATAGCGCCCGCGCAGATCCACCGTGGTCAAGGCGTCATAGGGTCCGAAGCCCACCACGTATCCCGCGCTGACCGCGATATCGGTTTCGACCACCGCCCCCAGGAGCACATTCACCAGCCGGGCATTGCGGATCAGCAGATCCACCGGCCGGTCGCCCCGGGCGGCTTCTATTAACTGGGCGGTTGGCTTTGCTTTCATCTTTCCACTTTCATCTTTCTACTTTGCATCCATTCACTTCCCGCATGACTACTTCCACATCCATGGTCTGCAAGACACGCTCCCGTACCACCCAGCAGCCATCGATCATGACGTGGCGCACGTCGCCGGCCCGGGCCACATAGACCAGGTGCGAGGCCGGATGGTACAAGGGCGTCCAATGGGGTTGGCGGGTATCGATCACGATCAGGTCGGCCCGCTTGCCCGGCGCCAGGGAGCCGACCAGTTGGTCCAGCCCCACGGCCCGGGCCCCCTCCCGGGTGGCCAGGCGCACCACAGTGGCGGCATCGAGGACCGTGGGGTCCAGGCGGTGCACCTTGTGCAACTTGGCGGCCGTGTCCATCTCGCCCCACAGATCGAGGTCGTTGTTGCTGGCGCAGCCGTCGGTGCCCAGCCCCACGGGGATGCCGGCGGCCAGGAAATC
>JBAQGR010000475.1:0-2658 GCA_049287895.1 Desulfatitalea sp. | reverse complement strand
TGCCCAAAAAATATCTGCTTCCGGACTTAAGGCAAAAGTTGAAGCATTAATTCAAATTTTACGCGAGAACCCTCACCAAGCACCTCCCGCCTATGAAAAACTCGTTGGTGATTTAGCGGGTGCTTATTCACGGCGAATCAATATACAGCACCGACTCGTTTATCAGGTTCTGAACGAAGAAAAAGCCGTCAAAATACTTCGCATGTGGACCCATTATGAATAATTGAGCGGAACTTGGACATTGCTTGGATCGCAAGGATCCTGCGCGCACTGATTTTTCCGCAACCGGCGCATCACTTTTTCGCGTACAAGTCCGCCAGCAACTCTCTGAGCCCCACTTCCCACGGGCGGCGCGTGATGCCGAAGCGTTCTTCCAGGCTGGTGCAATCGAGCACCGAGTAGGGCGGCCGCGGGGCGGGCAGGGGATAGTGGGTGGTGAGGATGGGCAGGATTTCCGCGACGCGGAAGCGTTCATAGGTGCGCGCCAGGGCCAGGATGCGCCGGGTAAAGGCGTACCAGGTCACGGCCACATCGTTGCAGAAGTGATAGGTCCCCCAGGCATCCGCATGGTGGGATATGTGACCGGCGATGTCGAGCAGGGCGCCGGCCAGATCGAAGGCGTAGGAGGGGCAACCTACCTGGTCGTCCACGACCCGCAGGGTGTCCCGTTCTCTGCCCAGGCGCAGCATGGTCTTGACGAAGTTGGCGCCGTGCAGGCCGAACAGCCAGGAGGTGCGTACGATCACATGGCGCTCCCAGTGGCGTCGCAGGGCTTCCTCCCCTTCGGCCTTGCTGCGGCCGTACACTCCCTGGGGATGGATCGGATCGGTCGGCAGGTAGGGGCTGGTTTTAAGGCCATCGAAGACATAGTCGGTGGAGACATGGATCAGCGGCAGCGCGCGCTCCCGGCAGGCTTGGGCCAGCAGTGTCACGGCGTCGCGGTTGACGCTAAAGGCCGTGTCCGGGTTGCTTTCGGCCGCATCCACGGCGGTGTAGGCGGCGGCGTTGATCACGGCATCCGTGCGGCCGGCGCCCTCGAAAGTGTGGGCCACGCTGTCGGCCCGGGTGATGTCGCATGCCGGCAGGTCGGCGCCGACGGTCTCCCAGTCGCGTGTTCGCGCCTGCAGCTCGAGGTCATGCCCCAGTTGTCCGTTGCTGCCGAAGATCAGTAGCCTCATTCACACCTCATATGCCGGCAAACGCTCCGGGGGAATCTCTTTCAACGCCGGGAAGGCCTGGTCGCGATCGGAGAGCACGGGGCTCTTCACGGGCCAGTCGATGGCCAGGTCCGGGTCGTTCCAGCGCAAGCCGTTTTCGTGTTGCGGCGAGTAGAAATCGCTGCACTTGTAACTGAAAAGAGCGGTGGGGCTCAGCACGCAAAAGCCGTGGGCAAATCCTTTGGGGATATAGAGCTGACGGGGTTCGGACGCGGAGAGAGTGGCGCCGATCCAGCGGCCGAAGGTGGGCGATCCGCGGCGCACATCTACGGCCACGTCGAAGATCTCGCCGGCGAGTACCTGCACCAGTTTGGCCTGGGCTTGGGGATGCTGAAAGTGCAGGCCGCGCAGGATACCGCGCTGGGAAAAGGAGATGTTGTCCTGGACGAAAACGGCGTCGATGCCGGCCTCAGCATAGCGCTGCTGCTGATAGGTCTCCAGAAAATAGCCGCGCCGGTCGCCGAACCGCTGGGGCTCAATGAGCAGTACTTCTTTGATCGCGGTGGCGACGATCTTCATGGCGGTCCTTCCTCCTGGGTCACCAGGTCGATGAGATACTGACCATAACCGTTTTTGGCCAGCGGTTCGGCCAGGCGCAGGACCTGGCTGGCGTCGATATAACCCATGTAGAAGGCGATCTCCTCGACACAGGCCACCTTGAGTCCCTGGCGCTGTTCGATGACTTCGATAAAGCTGCTGGCCTGCATCATGCTTTCGTGGGTGCCGGTGTCCAGCCAGGCAATGCCGCGGCCCAGTTTTTCGACAAAAAGCAGGCCTTGGGCCAGGTAGGCGCGGTTGACGTCGGTGATCTCCAGCTCGCCCCGGGCCGACGGCTTCAGCTCGGCCGCGATCTCCACCACCTGGGCATCGTAGAAGTAAAGTCCGGTTACGGCCCAGTGCGAGGGCGGCACGGCGGGCTTTTCCTGGATATCGACGGCCTGGCCGTTGCGGTCAAAGGCCACGACGCCGTAACGCTGAGGATCTTTCACCCAATAGCCGAACACCGTGGCCCCGGTTTTACGCACGGCGGCGGCGGCCATTTTTTCCGGCAGGCCGTGCCCGTAGAAGATGTTGTCGCCCAGGATCAGACAGACGCTTTCGTTGCCGATGAACTTGCGCGCGATGCGAAAGGCCTGGGCGATGCCTTCGGGACGCGGTTGCACGGCGTAGGAGAAGGAGAGACCCCACTGGCGGCCGTCTCCCAGGAGTTCTTCGAACTTGGGCAAGTCCTGGGGCGTGGAGATGACGCAGATCTCGCGGATCCCCGCCAGCATCAGCACCGACAAGGGGTAATAAATCATGGGCTTGTCGTAGATGGGCAGCAGTTGCTTGCTCACCACCCGCGTGATGGGGTAGAGGCGCGTGCCGCTGCCGCCGGCCAGAATGATACCTTTCATGGCGTGCTCTTCTCCTTGCCGCGATTGCGATTGTGGTTACGCTC
>JBAQGR010000474.1:0-5953 GCA_049287895.1 Desulfatitalea sp. | reverse complement strand
TTGATGAAAGCGATGATCTGCCAGCGCTCATGTGGGGCGATGGTGCTGGCCAGGGCGGGCTGACGGCCGCCGGGGATGCCATAGCTGATCTCGTGGAACACACGTCCCACGGGCAGATTCTGGACGCGCGCCGAACGCAGGTCGCCCGGCGGCGAGGCAAAACTTTGACCGACCGTGCCATAGCCGTCCCAATTCACCCCGTGGCACTGGATGCAGTAGTAGCGATAGCCTTGCCGGCCCTGGGCCACGGTGTTCGGATCGGCCAGGTCGAATGGCGGTTGCAGGGTGTCAGGATCGGCCGTGCGGTAGAACAGTTCGCCTCCGGAAAAGGGAACCGTCGTGGCCGCGGCCCCACCGTGCTCATGCCCGGCGACGGGGAGCCGCCGATGCTCTTTCTGGCCGCCTGCATCTGCGCAGGCTACAGTAAAGCCCCGCAAGAGACCCCTGCCGCCGTGCAGGTGGAAACCGCCGGCAGCATGCAAACTCTCAGCGTGCTACCCATCACCCCGCGGGAATCCAAGCGATTTCTGATTTTATAGACCCTTCATCATGAGGGTCACCGCAGAAGATGCCCTTCCTATTGCCAACGATTGCCCATGAAAACGTTTGACCTGGGCCACCTTCTTACTTAAGATAGGTTTGGCTCACGACCTGCTCAGGATAGCTTTAGCTCACGACCTGCCCCCCTAAATCAAAATATGCAAAAATTCGCGAAACTCTTTTTGCCAGGAGATCTTGGGGCATTGATGGAGCGCACGTTATGAGTTCATATCCCCTCGTTATCGACCTTGACGGAACATTGCTCGATTCCGATCTTCTCATCGAGTCTACCCTTGCTTACGTACACGCGGAACCCGCCCATCTGCTTCATCCATTGGGATGGCTGGCAAAGTGTGGCAAAGCCTACCTCAAAGAGCGGTTGGCCAACACCATTCAAATTGATGTTACCCGCTTGCCCTACAATCCAGAGGTGGTGGCCTTTATCAAAAATGAACGCGCCAAGGGGCGTCCAATCATTCTGGCCACGGCCAGCCACAAAATTTACGCCGAACAAGTCGCAACCCATCTGCGGCTTTTTGATCGCGTTTTAGCCACGGATGGCAACATCAACCTTTCGGTGCGCAACAAACGTAATCGGCTGGTCGAAGAATTCGGTGAAGGCGGTTTCGATTATGTGGGCAATTCCCATGATGATTTGCCGGTGTGGCAGGCAGCCCGCCGCGCCTACCTCGTCAATCCCAGATTCGGTCTGACCCCCAAGGCCAAAGCCCAGGGTAATGTGGAACGGATCTTTTTAACCCCCACCCATACGATTAAGATATGGGCCAAGACCCTCCGTCTTCATCAGTGGTTGAAAAACCTGTTACTCTTTGTACCGCTTTTTACAAGCCATCAGATAGGGCAGATAGGATTGCTACCCAAAGGAATCGGGGCCTTTTTCCTTTTCGGGTTGTGCGCCTCCAGTGCCTACTTGCTCAATGACCTGCTCGATCTGGCCAATGATCGCAACCACCCGATCAAACGGTTGCGTCCTTTGGCCGCAGGTTTGCTGCCGCTCAAAGCCGGTTTACTCGCATTTCCGGTTTTATTGGCAACGGCGTTAGCCAGTGCACTATGGCTGATGCCATTACCATTCACCGCCGCCTTGGGCATTTACTATATCTTGACCATAGCCTATTCTACATTCTTCAAACGCCTGATCGTAGCGGATGTCATCATTTTGGCCCTGCTCTACACGCTGCGTATTATCGCCGGCACGTTTGCCTTCGGCCTGCCGTTGACCTATTGGATGCTGGCCTTTTCAATGTTCATTTTCCTGAGTCTGGCACTGGTCAAACGATACACGGAGCTTCGCGAAGCCCGGCAAAACGGTCAAAGCGGAAAAAGCAGCGGCCGAGGATACTACCCGGATGATTTATCAATGGTGGCCTCGCTGGGAGCCGCTGCTGGCTATCTTGCAGTCATGGTTTTGGCACTTTACATTGAAGATCAACTCCCTCTTACCTTCTACAGCTCCCCGCGCATCCTATCGCTGGCCTGCCCGCTTCTCCTTTACTGGATCAGCAGGGTTTGGTTGCTGACCCACCGCGGCCAAATGCACGATGATCCCGTCGTGTTCGCCATCGAGGACCGAGCCAGCTGGATCGTCGGCGGCTTGTTCGGAGCGATTATATGGTTGGCCTCATGAGTGTCGCACCTTTACTTTCATGGGGTCGCTATCCCCGCTACGCCCAAACCCCCTTGTCCATTTACTGGCGGAGCGACTTATCCCGCGCACTTGCACATTTAGTGCACACCCACGGCAGCACCTTGCCTTTCGGCCTTGGCCGGAGCTATGGAGATAGCTGCCTGGCTGTTTCCGATCATGTACTGCACCTGCGGCCCATGGATCGTATCATCGCGGTGGACTGGCGCTCCGGCGTTATACGCGTCGAGTCGGGGATTACCCTTGAAGAACTGTTGGTTCTGGCCATTCCCAGGGGATGGTTTTTGCCGGTAACGCCAGGCACTAAATATGTTACGCTTGGTGGGGCGATCGCCAATGACGTGCATGGCAAGAATCATCATGCCCGGGGAACCTTTGGCGGCCATGTCCTTTGTTTCGGTCTGGTGCGTTCGGACAGACCCGCCATGACATGCTCGCCGAAAGAAAACGCCGAACTCTTTGCTGCAACCATCGGAGGCTTGGGGTTGACCGGTGTGATCGACTGGGTGGAGCTGCAACTCCTGCCAATTCAATCCAGCCGGATGGATATTACAACCATCCGTTTCAATTCCCTACATGAATTCTTCGTCCTTTCGGACGAGCTCGATAGCTCGCATGAATATACCGTTGCCTGGGTGGACTGCCTTGCCAGGAACGCATCCACCGGTCGCGGGGTGTATATAGCGGGAAACCATTCCCGTGATGGTGTCTTGGAAGTCGACACCGGACGAAAGTTGTCCCTATCTTTTATGCCCCCTATTTCAATGGTCAATCGGCTCTCCTTAAGCCTGTTCAACACAATCTATTACCAGCTGCGCAAGCCTGGGCAGCATCAATCCGTCGTGGGCTACGATCCGTTTTTCTATCCCCTGGATCGCATTTTGGAGTGGAACCGCATCTATGGCCCCAAAGGCTTTCAACAGTATCAATGTGTCATCCCGCGCCCGAACGCCGAGCCCGCGACGCGCGACCTGCTGAATGCAATCGCCACGACGGGAAGTGGTTCTTTTCTGGCTGTCATGAAGCGTTGTGGCGATATCCGATCACCGGGCCTACTCTCCTTTCCCATCCCGGGCCTTTCGTTGGCCCTGGATTTTCCGCAACACGACCGTTTAAATAATTCCCTCTTTCCCCGACTGGACGACATCGTTCGTCACGCTGATGGAAGACTCTACCCGGCCAAAGATGCTCACATGTCAGGAGAAGACTTTCGAGATTTTTACCCGCAATGGGAGCAACTGGAACGATTGCGCGACCCGGCGTTATGCTCGCACTTCTGGAAAAGAGTAACCTTACAATGAAAAGAATAGTCATCATCGGCGCCACTTCGGCGATCGCGAATGCCTGCGCCCGCATATGGGCCGAGGAATATGCGGCATTCTTCCTTGTCGGCCGCGACGCTGAAAAACTTTGCCAAATATCTGACGATCTGATGGCCCGAGGGGCAAGCTCGGTTCATCAATATGTTCTCGATCTAAACCGTTTCGATGAACATGCGGCCATGCTTGAGGCCTGTTTTGCCACCTTTGGCCAAGTGGACCTCGTCTTGATCGCCCACGGCACCCTCCCTGACCAGAAAGCCTGCGAGCAGGATCTCAATCTGGCCCTGCGGGAATTTTCCAGCAACGGCCTCAGTGTCATCGCCCTGTTGACTCTGCTGGCCAACCGCATGGAAGCGCAACGCTTTGGCACCATCGCCGTGATCTCCTCAGTCGCTGGAGATCGGGGACGTGCCTCCAACTATCTTTACGGCACCGCCAAGGCCGCGGTATCAACTTTCTGCGAAGGTTTACGGGCGCGTTTATTCAAAGTCGGTGTGCGGGTATTGACCATTAAACCAGGATTTGTCAACACACCGATGACCAAGGATTTGCGGCTTCCGGCTCTGCTAGTGGCGCCTCCCGGACGGGTCTCAAAAGAGATTCAATCCGCCATTAAGAAAGGGAAAGATACCATTTATACTCCCTGGTTTTGGTGCCTTATCATGGGCCTCATTCGTTTTCTTCCAACTGCTCTATTTAAGCGAATGCGTTTATGATTGCCATTAGTCTCATAACATTATTAACCCGGCAGCTAAATAGGCAAGCCGGTCATGCCGGACTCGGTCCGGCATCCAGCGAGAGTCAAGGATTCACGCCTTCGCAGGAATGACTCGCGTTGGCACATTCAATTGCCGGTTTAATAAGATCCGAAGCCAGTATACCGGGGGACCGTGGCAGATACGGTCACAGCCTCCAGAATAATCTCTCTTTAGCGATCTGGATAACTATATTTTATTGTTAAGAGACTAACTGGAAATCACTGGGAGCGACTATGAATCGGAAACTTATGACGAAGCTACTCTCTGGATTCCTACTGCTATTCTGTAGCGCGTTTACCTTGTTCTTCCTGCAAAGGCCACATCTGAACTGGGATATGATTGGCTATGTGGCGTCGGCACGTGCCTATGAATCCTCTGACTATGGATTACTCCAGAAGGAGGTCTATGAATTACTTAGCCGTTCTGTTCCCGAGGACACATATTTGAAATTGACAAGCGGGTATTTTCGACAGATACGGGCGACAGATCCGGAATCACTGCGTCAACATCTTCCCTTCTACCAGATTCGTGTAGTTTATGTAGGGTTGATTCTCGCGTTATGGAAACTCGGACTGAATCCCTTTTTTGCATCGCACTTCATCTCTGCTGTATGTGCTGCACTCGCAATCTGGATATTGGCCTTTATGCTACCCGAAAAGCCGCATCCAGCATATCTGATTGTCGTCCCAGCCATCGCGTTATTAACTGGATTTTCTGATCTCGCTAAATTTTCAACGCCTGACGCGATGTGCGTTCTCGCTGTGTTCATCTGCTATTGGTTGACATTTCGACGCCACAAGCTCCTTCTTATAGCTCTTCCGGCTTGTATTTTAGTTCGCACGGATCTGCTGCTTTTGATTCCGTTCTTCTACATCTACTTGTGGCTAATCAGACCATTCGACCGACGAATCGTTGCGGGAAGTGCTCTCCTGGGTTTAGCACTCTATATCAGTGTAAACTCCTACTTCGGAAACTATGGATGGAGCACAGTATTTCACTATACGTTTATACAGAAATCGTCACATCCTGCTAACTTTCCCCATACAGTCACAATGGCTTCGTATCTCACGACATTGGCGTCGGGGCTTCCGTCCTTATTCGTTCGTCGATTTCTAACATACACTGCGATGACGCTTTTCGGCATTGTCGCCTTGTGTCGGCCACACGATTGGACCAAATGTATTGCCTTGCCTTTATCGAGGGATATGTGTTTTGCCTTCATCTCATCGATTGGGTATGTGGTGCTTCATTTCATATCCTTTCCCGTTGCTTGGAGCCGCTTTTTTTCTGGGCAATATGCTCTAGGCGCGGCTCTATCAATGTATTTATTGCTTGAAGTTACACGGTCCAACAAGCCGGATCAGTCGACGGTTGATAGCCGCGACCGATCCGCTGTAGATCCCCACAAACAAGGGAACCAAACCCGACGAAATATTCAGAATAATTGACAAACATAGTGATACGATTGATGGGCCTTGAAGGACCCACCGGAGTATTGTTCAGGCCCTAACGTCATCGTCAGGGACGCGCGCCTAGAGATTTGATGAAAGCGATGATCTGCCAGCGCTCATGTGGGGCGATGGTGCTGGCCAGGGCGGGCTGACGGCCGCCGGGGATGCCATAGCTGATCTCGTGGAACACACGTCCCACGGGCAGATTCTGGACGC
>JBAQGR010000473.1:0-2456 GCA_049287895.1 Desulfatitalea sp. | reverse complement strand
TAGTGCAGGTAGAGGCGTACATCCGCATCGTGGCGGTCCTTGTAGAGATGGTCGATGCGGGCCGTGTTGAACGACGATGCCCGGCGTTTGATGCCGTGCACTTCATAGCCTTGCGCTAAAAGCAACTCGGCCAGGTAGGCGCCGTCCTGGCCGGCAATGCCGGTGATCAATGCTATTTTTTTCGCTATTTTTTCCGAGCTCTTTTTCATGGCGATTTAAATAGGTTGAATTTGCAAAATGGTCAAGGGCAAAGGGGTGGTATCGAATAGCACTATTTTTGACCTCTCTCCGGAAATGGGCTATATGCTCATAAATTGACCGGCGAGTGCAGGACCGGCCCAATGGCCGGCAGCGGTGGTTCGGAGTGGTGATGGCAGCAATTCCAAATTTTTCGATTCGCGACCGCTCGGTCTGGCCGCTCATGGCCGGTTTGGTCGTTGCCCAGGCCATCGCCACTCTTTTCGTGCGGCGATCCAATCTGGATTTGCGCCGCGGGATCGCGGCCATCGACGCCGCCGGCTGGCTCTCGGTGCCCGCCGGACCCGCCGTCGATACGCTGGACGGCTGGGGGCCGGCCCTGGGCGGCGGCCTTTTTTTTACGCTGAGTATCGGGATCGGCCTGGCCTTGGCAACCTGGGCGATCCTCTATCTTTGGCAGCGGTTTTTTCCCTCCCGGCGCGCGTTGTTGTGGCTGCCGGCCGGATGCTGGTTGGCGCTCGTAGTGGCCGTCAACGCCAGCGGCTGGGTGCTGTTTCCGACCCTTTTCGTTGTCGGTGTGCCGTTGGCCACGGCGCTGGCCGCGATTCAGGCTGCGCCGGTCGCTTCCGCGGGCCGGGCAGGCAAACTCTGGCCAGTGCCGCTGCTTTCCCTTTTGCTGCTGACCGGCGTGTGGGCCACCCAGTGGAACCAGCAGCTGTTCGTCACCATCCGGGACCATTTGCTGCTTTCCAATACGTTTGGGCGCTCGGTCAACGATTTTTACTACCGCTATACGCTTCACGCCGCGGAATGCTTCAAGTCGTTCGGACAAAAAACAGTGCGTACCGGCCGGTGGGACGCGCCGGCCGACGCCGATAGCGCGCGGCGGTGGACCCGGGCTCTGGCGGAGCAAGACGTGGTGATGATTCCCGGCCTGCAACCCGCCGATGTCACGGTGCGTGCCTCCGGTGGGGGCAGGCTTACCCTGGCTTCGCCTGCGGGCGACCGCCTGGAGGTGTCGCCGGCGGATTTCCTGGCCGACCCCAATCGATGGCTGCGCCGCTTTTCGGAGGCCGGCGACCGGTATGCGCCTTTCCGGCGTTTTACTTTCGTGGGACTGCTGCTGGGTTTTCCCATCTTATTGTATGTGGTGGTAGATGGGGCCATCGGCCGATTGGCAGGGCTTTTCATGCGGGCACCCGGCCTCATTTGGATGCGAGCGGCCATCTGTCTGGCCATCGGTTTGCTGCTCTTCATTCCCATGCTGGCCGGCCGGACGAACCCTCTGACGCCCGGGAACCTGGGTGCGGCCCTGGCCGCCGACCCATGGCCCCAGCGCGTAGCGGCCCTGCGACAGATTGAAAAGGGGCGCGTCGATCTGGCCGTCTATCCCCAATACAGGACCTTGTTGACCAGCCCATTGGTGGTGGAGCGTTACTGGGTGGCCAGAGCGTTGACCCACAGCCGGGATGGCGCCACGCGCAACGATTTGCTGGCCTTGATTCGGGACAGCAATCCCAACGTGGTGTGCCAGGCCTACTATGCCCTGGGCGAGCGCGGCGATCGGAGCGCCGTGACGTCCATGCGCGAACGCATGCTTCAATCCGATCACTGGTACACCCAGTGGTACGCCTACCGCGCTATGAGGAGATTGGGATGGCATCAAACCCCATCAGAATCCGTACCCTGACCCTGGCCGCCGCTGTTACCGTGGTGATCGCCGTTGAACTGTTGGCCGGCTGGGCCCTCGAATGGACCGGCTTGCCGCGGACCGCCAAGATCGGAGTGGTCCGGCTGATTCAGATCGGCGGCCTGCTGGGGGTGGTGATCCTCATGGAGGGCAGCCTGGCTGCCATCGGCTGGGCACCCGGCATGTGGCTCGAGGGAATGGGCCGGGGCCTGCGCTGGTCTTTTGTGTTCGCCCTGGCGGCCGGCCTGGGAATGGCGCTGGTCTATCTGGCCGGCCAAAATCCCCTTGCTTTGATTCGCGCACCGCTGCCGGCCCGGTTGCCCGATACCGTGCTGCTCTTTGTCGTAGGCGGCGTGATCGCCCCACTGGCCGAAGAGATCTGCTTTCGGGGGATCTTCTTCTCCTTTTTCCGACGCTGGGGAGTATTGGCGGCCCTGGTTTTCAGCACTGCCATCTTCGTGGTGCTGCACTTCAACCGCATCCCTGCCACCCAAATCGTCGGCGGCCTGGTCTTCGCCCTTTCCTATGAAGCCAGCCGCAACCTCATGGTGCCCATCACCATTCACGC